>CAYQDT010000187.1:0-6858 GCA_964416225.1 uncultured bacterium | reverse complement strand
GCGTCGCGGCGGCGGAGCAGGTACCGCCGGCCGCCGGAGTGGTGCTGCTGTGCGAGGACGAGGCGCTGGTGCGGAATCTCGTCCGCGCGCAGCTCGAGCTGACGGGATACACGGTCCTCGAAGCGGAGCGCGGGGACGAGGCCCTTCGCGTGGGCGCGGAGCACCCGGATCGGATCGACGTGCTCCTCACCGATCTCTCGATGCCCGGGATGAATGGATACGAGCTTGCGGCGCGGATCCGGGAAGCCAGGCCAGGAATCGCGGTGCTCCTGATGAGCGCCTACATGGACGTGGAGCTGGGCACGGTGAGGCCCCCGGCGCGGGATGAGCCGTTCATCCAGAAGCCGTTCTCGCACAATGACCTGGCTCTCAAGCTGCGGGAGCTGCTGGAGTAGCGGCTGGGGCCCTCCCGCCGCCAGAGGCTCCGCCGCTACCGCTTCCGGGGTTTCGTGAGGACGGTGAGCGCCAGGAGGATGGCCGCGAGCGCGATCCCGGCGAAGAAGGGGTTCTTCAGGAGGACCACCCCGGCCGCCGTGGCCGCTACCGCCGCGAGCACCGCCAGCCCCGGCATCTTCCGCCATGAGCGCCAGACGAACAGCACGCCCAGGATCAGGGCGACCGTCAGGCCGCCGAGCATGAGTCCGCGGAAGAGCAACGGGATTCCCTTTCCAGTTGGCGGGTGAGGAGTGAGGGGTACGGGTTCAGGCGTGAGGAGCGGTGGCGCGGGCGCGCGCCGGCAGGCCGGCCGGAAAGCGCGAGACGGATACGCCGCTACGACGAGGCGCCGGCTCGATTGCGCTTCCCGCGTCCGGAGTGGACCGGCTCCAGCTCACCCGCCAGTCCCACGAAGGTGGGGCCCCTCATCTTGCCGGCATCCGACCAGCCCTGGTGGCGCACACGGCAGACCAGCTCCGGGCGCACCCAGTGCGGCTCCGCGTTGAGCGACGGCGCCGTTCCGAAGGGGCACGCGCGCTGCTGGCGCTGGAGCAGGCTCTGGTGGAGGAACGGGAGGGTCTCCGCGTCCAGTCCGGTGCCGGTGTGGCCGATGTACACCAGCTCCCCCTGCCGGAATTGCCCGAGCAGCAGCGAGCCGATGGTGCCGCCCCGCGCGCCCCGGCCCTCCATCCAGCCGCAAATGACGGCCTCGACCACCTCCATCGGCTTGATCTGGAGCCAGTCCCGCGTCTTCTCGCCCGGGGAGTAGCGGCCGCGAAGCCGCTTGGCGACCACCGATTCCAGCCCGAGCTGGCGGGCCAGCGATACCGCCTCGCCTCCCTCGGAGAAGATCGGGGCGATGCGCACCGCATCCGTGGGGGAGACCGCGCGCAGGAGGATGTCCCGCCGCTCGTCCCAGTTCACATCCAGCAGCCAGCTATCTCCGATGCGGAGGATGTCATAGACCATGTAGGAGACGGGCAGGCTCTCCGCCAGCTCCGCCACCTCGTCCGGGTCACTCGCCAGCAGCCGGCGGCGGAGTGCCTGGGGCGAAGGCCGATCCTCTTCCACAAGCACCAGCTCGCCATCCAGCAGGCACCAGGCCGGCTGAATCGCGCCGCGAACTTCCAGCAGCTCCGGGAACCAGAAGAGGGGATCCTGACCAGCGCCGGTCCGGCATTCCACCCGTGGCCCCTCGGTCCCGGCGAGCACACGCAGCCCTTCCCACCGGACCTCGTATGCGTAGTCCGGGCTGTCCAGCGGGCCGGGCGCGCCGGTGGCCAGCATGGGCAGAAACCCTTCCGGCAGAATGCGCTCGGTGCTCCAGAAGGCGGGTGATGCGGTTTCGCGGGGTTCCAGGGGTTCGGACATTTCAAAAGGATCTGGGCGTCATCGGATCTGAAACGCGGCTAGTAGCGAGATTTCTAACTCTTAGCATACCTGTTTCCCGCTTGCTTTGGTACGGCAAACGGACGATGAGACGCACGCTGTGTGTCTTTTTGGGGCACCGGCCGCCCGTATGGCCTAGCAGCCGGGCGGAGTGATTCCGGTTCCCGCGTCGATGCCATGCTCTGTTCGGCGGGTGAAGCTGTTTTAACGGTAACGGGCCGCGAATGCCGGTGAATTGTCTCTCACGGCGGCTCGACGCTAATCAATCAACAAGAAATCCGTACCATTTGCAAGCCCGGCCGCACTTCCGGGAAAAAAGCGAGAGTGGGTTTGAGAGCGAAATTCTTGCCGGAGAGGCGCTCTTGACGGCCCAAAAGGGGCCGGATTCGATGCGGTTACCGGCTCCGGAGCCTGCGGCGCCGACACCGGCCTGTCCCCGTTTGCCCACTGGCCGATCCGTATTCCGCATGCCCCGGAGACGGGAAGAGCCACGTTTCCGGCCCGCTCCCGGCGGGGTACCCGGCGGGAGCGGCGCGGGAAGGGGCCGGCGGTGGGCAGGGCACTGTCCGCGGGTCGGGAGATACGCGCCGGGAGATACGGGTCGGGAGATAATGGTAACGGCCGCTGCGGCGGTTCCCGGACTCCGGCGGCCAGCCGTCCCTGCTCCCGCATATCCGACCCCACCCGACCCGCAGTCCATCCCGATCCCCGATCCATCCCCATGTCTACTCCATCTCCCTGGGAACAACCGGCGCGGCGCGTCGTCGAACTGCTGCGCCGCGGCGAGCGTGAGGCGGCCCTGGCCGCAATCGAAGAGGCCGGGGCGGCCCACCGCGCCGGCGGTCCCCTTCCCGGTTTCCGAGAGGTAGCGGGCGCGGTGTACTGGAAGGTGAAAGCGCTTCCGGAGTTTGTTCAGCTCTCCGAGGAGATCGTCCGCCGGCTGGAAGGCGCGCTGGCGACCGCCGACAGCGCGGATGCCCGCTCCGTGCTGCTCAAGCCGCTGGGCGGGACCCTCTATAACCTGGCCGCGTTCACGTGGGACGGCTGGGACGAGCCGGGGATCGAAGCCGGTCCGGCGGAGCGGAAGGCGGGACGCGCTGCGGCGAGGCGCTGCCTGGAGCTGCGCCTCGCGCCGGAAAATGCAGTGGCCGGCTTCGGCTTCACGCCGGCGATGGCGCGCTGGGTGGTGGGCGCGCACGCGCTTTCGGAGCGGAGCTTCCGTGAGGCGCGGGAGCAGTTTGCCCTCGCGGCGGAGGAAGAGCGCTCCGGCGGCGAGGACGATACCCTCTCCCGCGGCTATTCAGCCCTGGCGGATCTCGTGGAGCAACCGGCTGACGCCGCCGCCCAGGCGGGTTTTCGTGCGATCCTCATGGAGCTGGATGCGCGGGAGGAGGATCGGAACGCGGCGTTCTACCGGGAGCAGCTGCTGACCGCGCGGCGGGTGTACCTGGGCGACTGACGGTCCGTCGGCACGATTTCGGCCCAGCGGTCAGATGCGCCACATTTGAGCGTAGAGAGGTCCGGTACGAGATGAAGCGGCTCGGATGGCTTCTGGCGGCGATTGCGGTGCTTACCCTGTCGGCCCGGTGGAACGCGCCGGCCGCGGCGGAGTCGCCGCTGGAAGCCGGGTATGCCGAGGTAGACATCACCCCTCCGTTGGGCGGCTCCATGCCGGGGTACTTCACGGACCGCCGGGCAACGGGCGTATCCGACCCACTCAAGGCGCACGCCCTCTACCTCCGGAAGGGCAAGGAGACGGCCGCGCTGGTCTCCTGCGACCTGATCGGAGTGCCGGCAGCGGTGGTCCGCGCCGTCCGGGCGCAGGTCCGCCGCCTGTTGAGCCCGGGACCCGCGCATCTCTGGATCCATGCCACCCACAGCCACACCGGCGGCGAGGTCCCGCGGGTCTTCACCAGCGACACGGATCGGATCTACCCGCACTTCTATCCGGGCGAAGTGGACCCGCAGTGGGTGGAGTCGCTGGTGAACAAGACGGCCAACGCGGTGGTGCGCGCGGCGGCGGACCTGCGCCCCGAGCGGGAGCTCACGCTGCACGAAGGCCGGGAGGCCACCATGGCGCACTACCGCCGGTTCCTGATGAAGGACGGCCGCGTCCGCACCAACCCGGGCCGGAACAACCCGGACGTGGTCCGGCCCGCCGGCGAGATCGACCCGCGCGTGCACACGCTGCGCTTCGGGTCCGCCCGGGTTCTCGTGGTGATCTACGGGCTCCATCCCGACACCGTCTCCGGCACCCGCTACTCCGCGGATTATCCGTTCTACCTGGCGGAGGCCCTCCGGGAGACGGAAGGTTGGGACTGGCGCGTGCTGTTTCTCAACGCCGCCTGCGGGGATATCAATCACATCGATGTCCGGAATCCGGCCCAGAAGAGCGGGCCGGCGGAAGCGGAGCGGATCGGCCGGGCCCTGGCGGCCGCGGTGCGGAACTCGCTCGGAAAAGGGGTTCCGCTCGCGCCGGATCACCTGGCCGCGCGGGAAAGCACGGTCCACAGCCGCCTCCGCCGGCCTTCCGCGGAGGAGCTTGTGGAAGCGGAGCGCCGCCTGCAGGCGAACGACGATCCCTTCAACTTCAACGGCCTCTTCGCGCCGGGAGTGGTGGTCCTGGCGCACACCCGGGACCGCGAGCAGGACGCTGAAGTCGGCGCGCTGCGTCTCGGCGCGTTCGGGCTGGCGGCAATGCCGGGCGAGTACTTCGTGGAGCTCGCGCGGGAGGTGGAGGCCGGGTCGCCGCTCCACCCCACGCGGGTGATCGGGCTGACGAACGGGGCGCTCGGCTACATCCCCCACCGGCAGGGATATCGGGAGGGCGGGTACGAAGCGAACTACCGGAGCGCCCGCTTCGAGCCGGAGACCGGGCACCGCTGGGCGGAGACGGCGGAGCGGATGCTCCGCGAGCTGGAGGCGAAGTAGCGGCGCCCCGGCCGGCGACGATTTACCCACGCTTCCTCCAGCCCGGCTCCTCCTTCAGGAGGGCCCGCGTGCCTTCGCCTACGCTTCGCGTAGGAAAGCCCGTTTCCCACTCCGAACAGCAGGTCAGCGCCCGAATCAATCGGCGCTTCAGCCGTTTCGGAAGGGCGTTCAATGGAGAGCACCGCATCCGTTCCCGGTCCCGCCGGCGTCGAGGTCGGCGCAGAGCCGCTCCTCCCCATCGACGCGCCGGCCGCCGCGTCCACCCACCATGACCGGGAGATGGTGCAGTGGGCGCTCCTGATCGCGGCCGGATGGCTGGGCACGAACCTGGGGCTCAACGTCACGGCGCTGCCGCTGAAGTTCACGCTCAAGGACCAGCTCGGGCTCAACGCCGCGGCCGTTGCCAGCTTCCTGGCCATCGGACAGTTCACCAACTACATCAAGCCGATCGCGGGCCTCTGCACGGACAGCTTTCCGCTCTGGGGGACTCGCCGCCGCTGGTACCTCCTGCTCAGCCTGCTGGGGACCGGCCTCTTCTGGTTCCTGATGCCGCTGGTGCCGCGGCAGTACGGCTGGATGCTGCTCACGTACACGGTTCTTTACATGACCGTGGTCTTCACCAGCACCACGCTGGGCGGGGTCATGGTGGAGGTAGGGAACCGGTTCGGAGCAGCGGGCCGCTTCACGGCGCAGCGGATTGGCATGTTCCGTCTCGGGGAGCTGGGCGGCAACTGGCTCGGGGGCCTGCTGGCGGATCGCGTTCCGTTCCTCATCTCGGCCGGGGTGGGCGGGCTGCTCCACCTGCTGCTGGTGCCGCTTTACTGGGTGAAGCTGAAGGAGACCGGGGCGCCGGCCCGGCCGAACCTGCGCGTCTGGGACGAGGCCGGGGCGCAGTTCCGCGCCATGCTGCACTGCCGGACGCTCCTCGCCGCCGCCGGCATGATCTTCCTGATCGCCGCGTCGCCCGGGTTCAACACGCCGCTCCTGTTCTTCCAGGCGGACACGCTCCACTTCTCGAAGAGCTACATCGGCTTCCTGGACATGGTGAAGGCCGCCACCGGCTTTCTGGGAGCCACATTCTACTTTTTCGCGTGCCGCCGCGTGAACCTGCGGCTGATCCTGGGCTGGAGCATCCTCGTGCACGCGGCGGGAACCATGACGTTTTTCTGGTACCACTCGCCGCAGTCCGCGCTCGTGGTGACGGCCATCTACGGCATCACCTTCACGCTCTCCATGCTGCCGGTGTACGACCTCGCCACCCGCGCGACGCCGCGCGGCAGCGAGGCGCTGGGCTATTCCGTGATGATGAGCGTCTGGAACTTCACGAATGCCCTCTCGGACTGGAGCGGCTCCTCGCTCAACAGCTACCTGCACCTCACCTTTGAGCACTTGATCCTCATCAATGCCGGCACCACGCTGCTGGTCCTCTTTGCGGTGCCGTTCCTCCCCGCGGCGCTGGCCGGCCGCAAGGACGGGTGAGCGCCGGATCCGGCCTCCGGCGCTCTTCCAGCGGACCGGCAGGCGGCCGAAAGCGATGCTCGACTACGAACGGGTGAACCGGAGCCTGTGGGATGTCCGGGCGCGGCGGCATCGGCAGTCCGAGTTCTACGACGTGGAGGGCTTTTGCGCCGGGCGGAGCTCCCTCCGGCCGCTGGAGCGGGCGGAGCTGGGCGACGTCCGGGGGAAGCGGCTCCTGCACCTCCAGTGTCACTTCGGGCAGGACACGCTCTCCTGGGCGCGCGAGGGCGCGGTGGTCACGGGCGTCGACTTCTCCCCGGAGGGGATCCGGATCGCACGCGAGCTGAGCCTGGAGACCGGGATCCCGGCGGAGTTTCTGGAGGCCAGCGTGCTGGAGCTTCCCCGGGAGCTGGACGGCCGGTTCGACGTGGTGTTCACGTCGTACGGCGTCCTCGCCTGGCTTCCGGACCTTCGCCCCTGGGCGGAGGGGATTGCGCGGTGTCTCCGGCCCGGCGGGACGTTCTACATCGCCGAGTTCCACCCGCTGCTCGGCATGCTGGATGACGAGGGTAACCGGATCCGGTACCCGTACTTCGACTCCGGCGCGCCGCTGGAGCTCACGGCGGAGGGCTGCTACGCGGACCG
>CAYQDT010000186.1:0-6881 GCA_964416225.1 uncultured bacterium | reverse complement strand
GGTTGAACACCTGGGAGAGCCGGGGCGGCGTGCCGCCCGGGCCCGGGACCACCGGCCTGTACCACTTTGCTATCCTCTATCCCACGCGGGCGGCGCTGGCGGACGCGCTGCGGCGGCTGCAGGAAGCGGGCATCCCACTCCAGGGCGCCAGCGACCACGGCGTGAGCCTGGCGCTCTATCTCCGCGATCCGGACGGGAACGGCCTGGAGCTCTATTGGGACCGGCCGGAGGCGCAGTGGCCGCGAGCACCCGGCGGCGGGGTCGAGATGTTCACGAAGCCGCTGGACCTGCGCGAACTACTCCGCGAGGCGGGCACCGCCGGGCCGGCAGCACCGTCCCAGCCACTGGAGGCGGGACCGCGGGATCTCTAGGCGGGCCCGCGGCGCTCCGGCTGCGCTCGCTCCGCGGCCCTCCGGTGGCGCAGCACCGCTTCCGCGTGATACTCCGGATCGATCTCGAACCCGACGCACGGCAGGCCCAGCTCCGCGCAGGCGACGGCGGTACTGCCCAGGCCCATGAACGGATCCAGAACGCAGCGGGTCCGGGAGACACCGTGGAGGCGGATGCACCGCTCCGGCAGCGCCGGCGGGAAGGTCGCCGGGTGGGGGCGGTCCCGGTCCCGGTGCTTGATGGTGGGGTACGGCAGGAACCAGGTGTTTCCGCGGCAGCGGCGGTCCGCTCCGCCGCCCTTCCACCGGCCGACGTTCGATTTATCCCGGTACGGCACACCGATGGCGAGCCGGTCCAGCGGCACGTCCCCCCGGTGGGTGAAGTGAAACAGGTACTCGTGGCAGTCGTTGACGAAGCGGCTGCTGTTGATCGGCTTGTAGTGGCCCGCCATGAGGTCGCCGTCGAGACCCGGGTACCGGCCCACGTCCTCCCCCAAGATCGCGATCGACTTCACCCAGTGGATCACGTTTTGGAGCACGAAGTGGCGGCGCATCACCCCCAGCACGTCGAAGGGCACATACGGGTCCGTCGGCTTTCCGCCGATGTTGAGGAAGAACGAGCCGCCGGGGCTCAGCACGCGGAGCACGCTCCGCGCCCAGCGGTCGCACCACGCCAGGTACTCCTCGCGGGGCGCGGCATCATCATGGGTGCCGTACCGGATGCCGAGATTGTAGGGCGGTGAGGTGACGACGACGTCCACGGCGTCCGGAGCGAGGAGCGTGTCCATCCCCTCCACGCAGTCCACCAGGTGGAGCTCCAGGCCGGGGGCGGTGGATGCGAATGCGGGCGAGTCCATGTTCGAAATCGGGTGAGCCGGGGCGGCGGGCTACGTGAGCCAGCGCCGGAGCGGCCCGGGCAGGCGGCGGCCGAGAGCGGTGACGATCGGACGAAGCTCCTTCATCTCCGGGCTGCGCACGAAGACCGCGCTCCCGACGAACGCGGCGAGGCCCAGCCCGCCCGCGAGGAGCAGCTCCGACAGTGCGAGGAGGTGCGTGGGATCGAGCAGCGCGGCGAAGCCGTGCGCGCCGGCGCGCTCCGCACTCCGCACCCCCGCGCCCCACAGCCGCTCCATCGCCGCGTACGGCACCCAGGTGGCGACGGCCAGGGGCACGCACGCAATCGACATCCGGAGCAGGGAGCGGAGCAGCTTCCGCACGTTCAGGCCGCCGAAGCGCTTCGCCGCAAAGTAGAGCAGCAGCAGGGTGTTGACCGTTGCGGACACGGTGGTCGCCACGGCCGGGCCGCGGGTAAGGAGCGGCGTCCCGGGAACATCCATCGCGTGGGAGAGCGCGATGTTCAGCGGCACGAAGATGCAGAACGTGACGAACGTGCCGGCCAGCACCGGCGTCCAGGTATCGCTGCGGGCGTAGAACGCGCGGGCCACCACTGCCTGGGCGGACCAGGCACCGACGCCCAGAGCGAAGTAAACGAATGCGGGAACCGCGTCCATGGTATTCGCGGTGGTGAAGGCGCCGCGCTGGTAGACGATCGTCAGGATCGGCTTGGCCAGGAGGATCATCAGGATCGAGGTCGGCACCGTCAGGAAGAGAGCGAGGCGGATTCCGTAGTTCAGCGTCCGCCGGAATGAGAGCATGTCCCCCTGCGTGGCCTGCTGGGTGAGCGTCGGGAGAACCGCGATCCCGATCGCCTGTCCGAAGATCCCCAGGGGCAGGGACATGAGCCGGTTCGAGAACTCGAGAATGGTCTTCGCGGAGGCGAAGTGGGCCACGAACATCCCGTTCACGATCTGTGCGGCCTGCGGCAGCGAGACGCCGAAGATCACCGGCAGCACCAATCGCCCCGCCCGCCGGACCCCCGGATGGCCGAAATCCAGGCTGGGGCGGTAGCGCACCCCGGCTTTCCGGACGGCAATCCACTGAAGGAGGAAGCTGCCGATCCCGGCGCCGGCCACCGCGCCCCAGGAGAAGGCGGAAATCCCCAGCCACGGCGAAAGCAGCACCCCGCCCAGGATGATGCAGCCGTTGTAGATCACCGGCGCCAGGGCAGGCATCAGGAACTGCTTGCGGGCCTGGAGCATGCCCATCATCAGCGTTCCGAGGAAGAAGAAAAACTGGCACGGCAGCACGATGCGGGTCATCCCGACGGCCATATCGAGGGGATGCACCACTCGCCCGTTCACGACGTCGTAATTCGTGAACCCGTGCGCCAGGAAGTTGGCGAGGATCGGCTTGGCAAAGACCCACGCGGGCACGATGGCCAGGGTGAGGCAGAGCGCCACGAACGTGGTGATGCTGTTGTAGGTCTGGAGCGCCGCCCGGTCCTTCCGCTGGGTGTAGTACTCCGTGATCACCGGCACGAACGCGGCGAAGAAGGCGCCGCCGGCAACCAGGTTCCAGAGGGTATCCGGGAGGGTGAAGGCGTAGAGGTAGGCGCTGGTAACGGAGTTCTGCCCGAATTTCGCGGCGATGATGGCATCCCGCAGGAAGCCGAGAAGCCGGGAGAGCAGCACCGTGGCGCTGATCAGCCCCGCCGCCTTGGAGATGTCACGAGCCGCGCCCGCACTTCCTGCTCCGGCCCCGCCCTCCATGTTTCGCCGGTCCGGATCCTGTGGCAACTCGCTCAAACGTCTCTCCCCGCGCCCCGCCTGTGGCACCGCGGCCGGTGGCGCACTCCTATTGTCGTAAGCGGGGCGAGCCCGGCACGCCGCTTTCAGCCGAATCTTTGTCGCCGCTTGCAGCACGGGGCATGGTTTGCTATACTCGCCCGGTTAACAGCAAAGGGAGACGTTACACGTGGCCAACCTTCGGTCTGCAATCAGGGATATCAGAAAATCGCGCAAGCGTGCCGAGCGAAATCAGTCGGTCAAGAGCGCGATCAAGACCTTCATGAAGAAGACGCGAACCGCTATCGCGGCCGGAGATGAGAGCACTCAGACTCTGATCAGCGATACCAGCTCCCTGCTGGACAAAGCGGCCAAGCGGAACATCATTCACAAGAACGCGGCGAACCGCCGGAAGGCCCGCCTCGCCAAGCGGCTGAAGGCGGCGCAGGCGGAGACTGCGGCTTAACGCAGCGCCTCATCCATCGCTTCTTACCGTTGGTGCCCAGGGATCGGCTCCGGATTCGCCTCACGGCGGAGCGGATGCCGCCCTGGGCCTTTGTGATTCGGGTCGCCCCGCCATGGATCAGTGCGGCGGGAAGAAGGGAAGGCTGCGCGCCCAACCGATAAAGTAGGTGATGGCGCAGAGGAGCAGGACCAGGAAGAGGCTGATCCCCACGGCCACGATGGTGCCCCACGGATCCTCCGATGGCTCCTCCTCGTCCCGGTGCCAGCCGCTGCCGCGCTCCAGCCGGCGCTCGGCTTGGCTCGGAGTCTTCTTTTTCGGCTGGGATGACGGTGCCATCGCGTTCCTGAATCCCTTGTCGACCGTGATTTTCCCACCGCCAGTTAAGTGCGCCGTCCGGCGGTCCCTGCCTGTGACTCCAATTTACACTGATCGGATGGATCGCCGTCGCCGCGCGCGTAGTTCCGGCACCCGCGGGCGCCGTCCGTGGCTGCGGCGGGTGGCCTGGGCGGCGTCGCCGCTCCTGGTCTTGCTGCCTCTCGCCGGATGCGGTGACCGCGCCGCGGACGCCGGTCCAGTGGAGATCCGGTACTGGACCGGCTGGACGGGCCACGAGCTGGAGGCGCAGCGCCGCCTCGTCGACTCGTTCAACCGCACCCACCCGGAGATCGGGGTGCGCATCTCCAGTGTCGCGAACTCCTACAACAAGGTGCGCATCGCGTTCGCCGGCGGTGCAACCCCGGACGTGACCTCCGCCGTCTGGGCGGACGAGCTTGCCGGGTACGCGCTGCGTGGGGTACTCACCCCGCTGGACCCGCTCCTGACGCGCTCCGGCCGCTCCGTGCAGGAGTATGTACCTGGAGTGGCGCGCATGCTTCAGTACAGAGGACGAACATTCGGGCTTGCCGTGACGACGAATACGAACTTCATCGTCTACAACAAGCGGATCTTTCGAGAGGCGGGGCTGGACCCCGAGCGCCCACCACGGACGCTCGACGAGCTGGACCGCGCGGCCGCGGCGTGCACGCGGTACGCGCCGGACGGCAGCTTCATCCGGTATGGCTACCGGCCCACCGGGCTGACCGTCTGGGCCTATGTTTTTGGCGGCCGCTGGTACGATCCGGTGCGGGGAGAGGTGACCGCAAACGACCCGCGGAACGTCGCGGCCCTCCGGTGGATGCAGGCCTACGGGAAGAAGTACGACGTCTCCCGGATGCAGAGCTTCGAGTCCTCGTTCGGCAGCAACGCCACGGCCAACGGGCCGTTCTTCGTCGGTAAAGTGGCGATGTGGCAGACGGGCGAATGGGCGCTGGAGCATATCCGCCGCTACGCCCCGAACCTGGAGTGGGGCTGGTTTCCGCTGCCGGCCCCGCCCGGGGGACGTCCGAATACCACCGGCGCGAACGGCAGCGTGTTCGTGATTCCGCTGGCCACGAAGCACCCGCGCGAGGCCTGGGAGTTCCTGGACTGGATGACCCGGCCCCGCGCCGTGAGCCAGTTCTGCCAGGCAATCACCAACCTGCCGCCGCTGAAGGAGCTGGCGGTCGTGCCGGCTTTCCGGAAGGAGCCGGTGATGAGCTTCGCGCTCGACCTGGCCGGCGGGGAGAACGTCTTCGGCCCTCCGCAGATGCCGATCTGGCCCCGCTACACCCAGAGCATCACCCGCGCCGAGGAATTCGCCGTTCTGGCCGGGCGAGACCCGCAGCAGCTCCTCGATGAGGTGAACGGGCGGATGCGCGAAGAGCTGGCCCGCGCCGTTCGGGAAGCGCAGTAACCGGCGCGCGGTGCCGGAAGAAAAGATAGTCGAGACGAGAGAAGCGGGAGGCGGTAGACCGCTGCCGCCGCCCCAGCGCCCATCCTTTCCACCCGCCGTGAATCACAAAGAACGTCCCTCCTTCCTCCGCCGGATACGATTGTGGCGTACGGCCCGACGCTCCGCGCGGCATCACCGTGAGCCGCCATCCCCTCTCCGCCGCCGCAACCTGCGCAACGGCCTGCTCTTTGCCGCCCCCTGGCTGGTGAACCTGCTGGTCTTCATCGCCTATCCCATTGCCGCCTCCCTCTATTACAGCTTCTGCGCGTACGATACGCTCCGGCCGCCCCACTGGATCGGGCTGGAGAACTACCGGGTGATGCTCACGCGCGACCCGCTCTTCTGGACGGCCCTCTGGAACACCTTTTTCATGGTGGTGGTGGGTTTGCCCGTGGGGATGGTCGTCAGCCTGGGCGTGGCGCTGCTCATGAACCAGAAGCTGAAGGGGATGGCGTTCTACCGGACGCTGTACTACCTGCCCAGCATCACGCCCATCGTCGCCACCTCCATCCTCTGGAAATGGCTGCTGAACCCGGAGATGGGCCTGGTGAACCTGGCGCTCGCCCGGGTGGGCGTGCACGGCCCCGGCTGGTTTGTGTCGCCGGAATGGTCGAAGCCGGCGCTGGTCCTCATGGGCCTGTGGGGAGCCGGCGGCGGGATGGTCATCTATCTGGCGGGGCTTCAGGACGTGCCGCCGCAGCTCTATGAGGCGGCGTCGCTGGACGGTGCGGGGACGCTCCAGCAGTTTCGCCACGTCACCCTGCCGATGCTAAGCCCGGTCATCCTCTTCAACCTGATCATGGGGTTGATCGGCACGTTCCAGTACTTCACGCAGGCGTACGTGGTGAGCAACGGGAGCGGCGGCCCGCAGGACTCCACCCTTTTCTACGCCCTCCACCTCTTCAACAGCGCCTTCATTGACTTCCGCATGGGCTACGCCTCGGCCATGGCCTGGGCGCTCTTCCTGGTAACGCTGGCGGCGGCTCTGGCGGTGTTCCGCAGCTCGGCGCGCTGGGTCTACTACGGCGGGGAAGCGCGATGAGGAAACCGGCGACCTGGGCCCGAACGCTGGCTGCGCATGGGGCGCTGCTCCTGATTGGCGTCTTCTTTGTCCTACCGTTTCTCTGGCTGCTGCTGACCAGTCTGAAGAGCGACGCAGAGGTCTTCGCCATGCCTCCGGTGTGGGTGCCGCGCCATCTGCTGTGGGGCAACTTCAACCGGGCGGTCCACTACGTCCCCTTCTTCCTCTACATGAAGAACACGCTGATCATCAGCCTGCTCAGCGTGGTGGGCGCCGTCCTCTCCTGCTCGCTGGTGGCGTACAGCTTCGCACGGATCGAATGGCCCGGGCGGAATGCGCTCTTTGTAGTGCTCCTGGCGACGATGATGCTGCCCGGTCAGGTGACGATGATCCCCGTCTTCGCCATCTTTCGCCGGCTGGGCTGGATCGATACGTTCAACCCGCTGGTGGTCCCGCACTTCCTGGGGAGCGCGTTCTTCATCTTCATGCTGCGCCAGTTCTTCCTGACGATCCCCCGGGAGCTCTCCGACGCGGCGCGCATGGATGGCTGCAGCGAGTGGGACACCTACCG
>CAYQDT010000185.1:0-6908 GCA_964416225.1 uncultured bacterium | reverse complement strand
GTCGACGTCCGGACAGGCGGTCCCCAGAGCCGGATCGTGCGGGTGAGCGGGACGGTGGAGGACCCCGCGGGAAAGCCGCTGCCGGGTGCGACCGTGCGGCTCGCCGGGATGCCCGCGGTGACGAATACCGGAGGGGTCTTCGCACTGAAGCACGTGCTCGTGCCGCGTCCCTATGACCTGACGGTGGACGCTCCGGATCGCGGTGCGGCCAGCCAGACGGTGGCGGTGGCGGAGGGAGAGACCACGGTCCACGTCCGCCTCTCCGCGCAGCCTCTGGCCACGTTCTCGGCGAGCGTCGAGGGACTGAAGCGATGGAAAGAATTCGCGACGCTCGGCGTGCGGCTGCGGAACTCCGGATTCAGCGCGGCCTCGGATGTGCAGGTGGACGCCGCCTCACCCAATTCCGCGGTGCAGGTGCAGGCGGTCGAGAGCGCCGGCTCAGGCTTGCCGGCACCGGAAAGCCGGGGCGCAACGAATGCGCCGGTCCCCGATGGGGCGCCGGTGCCGTCCGGGGTCTTGCTCCAGCCGGGGAGTGAAAGCGAGTGGCTGGTGCGCCTTCGGGGCACGGGAGGGGTGCCGGACGCGGCGCTGCGCGGGACGCCCCTTCGCCTGACCGTGCGCTACCGGACGGCGAGCGGCCAGCCGCGCACCCAGTCCCTGGACCTCCTGCCGCCGTCCGTCGCTCCGACCAGCCCCGTCGAGCCGGTCCCGGCGCGGGTCGCCGTGCGCCGTGCACCGGGAGGGCTCGCCTCCGATCCGGGAGGCCTGACGCTGGGCCTGCTGGGCGGAGGGCTCCTGGGAATCGCGCATGGCCTGCTGCGACGCCTCCGCTTCGCGGCGCAAGCCGGCTGCCCGGCTTCGGCGCCGGTGGAGGGGGATCCCGCGCCGGTCCGGCTGGGGGGCGAGGAACAGGCAGCGGGGTAAAAAAAGCCGCAACTTTGCGCATGTCGGGAAGTCGTACTGATGCAAGCGGCACTCACCAGATTTGGGAGAAAGCCCGGAACGCCCCAACCCCCGGCTCAGTTGTGAGCAGGGGGTTGTTTAGTAGTGGCGGGTGGCGTGGGGATCTCCTGGTCGGCGCACAGCACGCGGGCCTGGCTGACGGAGAGGGTGTGGCCTCCGGTCCGGGTTGCGGCCCGGAGGGCGGCCGCGTGGTGCACGAACCACTGCCAGGTCTCCTCCGGCATGCGGCGCATCAGCCACCGGTAAGCATCCGTTTGCCGGCCCGCCGCCGCCATGTTGGCGTAATACCCCGCCGCCGCGCCGCGGCGCTCCGCCTCACCGGAGCTCTCCCGGGAGTGGAGGGCCTTCCGGAACTGTTCCCGATACGGGCGCGCCGCCATGCGGGAGCGCCCCGGGAACCACCGCGTTACATCCACGTACCGGGTACCCCGCCAGCCGATCACCAGCTCGAGCTGGGGGCTGAACGCATACGGGAGCTCGCCGAAGTAGGCGAGGGCATCGTTCCCCGCGAGAATTTCCGGGCGGCCGTCACCATCCAGGTCCCTGATGGCCGTGATCTCGCAGTTGCCGCCGTTGAAGATGAGGAGATTCCGCAGGCCCCCGTTCCGCGAGAAGAAGTACGTTCGGAAACAACAGTGGGCTCCACCGGTGAAGGCGGAGACCTGGAGCGCGGGCGGGCCGCCGGGTTGCAGATGCGGGAAGTCGAGGCGGAGGATCCGGAAGCCGCGCAGCTCGCGCACGGTCTCTCCCCGGGCATCCTGGATCCGGAGGCGGTCCGGGGAGTATGGCTCCGCGCCGGTCTTCTCCACACGGACGGTGTACCGCCCCCATGATCGGCGATAGGGAAGCCGGCTCTCGTCGTGTTTCAGCCGCGAGCCGGCGCGGGAGGCCGGCGTGAGCGCACACGCCGCCAAGTGCGCGGCGACGACGCACAGGCGCCGCGCGTCCCGGCCGGCCGGGCGCGCGAGCCCGCGGCACCACTGCTTTCCTGCCCGGTTCCACGTGAGCGGCGGCATACCCCTCCGCAGGACAGCACTTCAGAGCGCAGCGCGGCAGGTCCCGATCCCTCCGTCCAGCCCGGTACGGCCGCTCCGGCCCGGGTTACCCGGGCTCCTCCCATTTCCCATCCGCCTTGATCAGCGCGATGAGCTCCTCGACGCCCTGAGACGCGGGGACCATGTTCTTGACGATCTCCCGGCCGCGGTAGAGGGAGATCAGGTTCACCCCTTTGCCCACGTAGCCGTAGTCGGCATCCGCCATCTCTCCGGGACCGTTCACGATGCAGCCCATCACCGCGATGTTCAATCCCTTGAGGTGCCCGGTGGCGGAGCGAACCTGGTTCAGGACGGTCGGCAGGTCGAACTTCGTCCGGCCGCAGCTCGGGCAGGCGATGTATTCCGTCTTCGTGCGGCGCAGCCCGAGCGCCTGAAGGATGTCATAGCAGACCGGCAGCTCATGGATCGGGTCTTCCGACAGGGAGACGCGGATGGTGTCGCCGATTCCCTCCGCGAGCAGCGTCGCGATCCCGGCCGTCGATTTGATCCGGGCGTACTCGCCGTCGCCCGCTTCGGTGACGCCCAGGTGGAGCGGGTACTTCATCCCGCGCTCGTCCATCCGCTGGACCATCAGGCGGTTCGCCTGGATCATCACCGCCACCCGGCTCGCCTTCAGGGAGACGACGATGTTCCGGTAGTCGTACTTCTCACAGATCTCGATGAACTCCAGCGCCGACTGAACCATGCCCTCCGGCGTATCTCCGTAGGCGACCGTCATCCGCTCCGACAGGGAGCCGTGGTTGACCCCGATCCGCAGCGCGATGTCCCGCTCCCGCAGGGTGAGCACGAGCGGCCGGAGAGCCTCGTCAATCAGGTCGTGGTGCTCCCGCATCTCGTCATCCGTGTACTCGAGGCCAGGCTTCACCTTGCGGAAGACGTACAGACCCGGGTTGATGCGGATCTTGTCCACGTATTTCGCCACCTCGAGCGCGATCTGCTGGCCCTCGTGGTGAACGTCCGCCACCAGGGGCACGTTCACGCCCCGGCGACCGAGCTCGGCCTTGATCTCGCCGATGGCCTGCGCATCCCGGATGCTCGGCGCCGTGACCCGGACCAGCTCGCAGCCGGCCTCGTACATCCGGATGATCTGCTCCACCGCCGCCGGTACGTTGCGGGTGTCTTCCGTGATCATGGACTGGACGAGCACGGGAGCCATTCCGCCGATGATCTTGTCGCCGACCCGGACCGGGCGTGTCCAGCGCCGCGGATACTCCATCTGCGGTGCGGCGGCCGGAGCGCCGCCGGTGCCGTTTGCGGCGCTGCTTCCGTTGTTCAGCGAGATCAGTTCACTCACGATGGGAAATCTCCACGGCGCGTGCCGCGTAAAAAGAATGCGGGTGCCGGACGGGCCGGAAACTGCATGCTATCCGGCGAATCAGCCGCAAAATTATAGCACGTGCCCCCTGGGCCGGGCTGGCCGCACGCGCCGGCCATGCATGCACCCCCATCATTGTCGGCAGGTGGGGCATCCCGGTTCGACGCTCAGTGATGGGCCAGCCGCATCGCGGCGCCGCCGCGCCGGCTACGATGAGTCGGGGAGCGGAGGCGTGCCGCTCCCGCCCCGCCGGGGCGCGCGGGACGACAGGTAGTGGAGTGGACCAGTGGCATCCGGAATCATCGAGGGAGCAGTCAGGCGGGGTGGGCGGGTGAGCCGGCGGACCTGGACCGCACTCCGCCTGAACATGGGGGCGGCGCTCGACAGCCTCCGGGGCAACTGGTTCCGCTCCACGCTGACGATGCTGGGGGTGGTGATCGGGGTGGCGGCGGTGATCATCCTCATCGCTTTCGGGCAGGGCGCGCAAAAGGAGATCACCTCCCAGATCGACACGCTGGGAACAAACGTCGCGATCCTCCTGCCGGGGAAGGTCCAGGGCCAGCAGAACTTCAACCCCGCCGGCGGGATGGGCATCAGCAACCTGAAGCGCGGGGACCTGGACGCCATCCGGAGTGTCCGCGGCATCCGGGCGGTGGCGCCGCTGGCCTTCGTGAGCGGCGGCGTCTACCGCGACGCGAAGCCCGCCAGCATCTGCATGCCGATCGCCACGGTTCCGGCGTTCGCGCCGATCCGGCGGCTGTCGATCGCCTCCGGACATTTCCTCACGGACGCCGAGCTGGACCGCCCGGTCTGCGTCCTCGGGAGCGGCATCAAGAAGGACCTGTTCGGGGCGCAGAGCCCGGTCGGGAAGTCGATCACCGTGAACGATCAGGCGTTCACCGT
Source organism: uncultured bacterium (assembly GCA_964416225.1). Taxonomy (GTDB): domain Bacteria; phylum Armatimonadota; class SYMT01; order SYMT01; family SYMT01; genus CAYQDT01. The sequence goes on along the minus strand of CAYQDT010000185.1, from coordinate 2,672 downwards.
CATCGGTGTGGTGAGCGAGCGGAGCATCGGCAGCGGCCTGTTCGGCGGCGATGAGCTGGATGCCATTGTCTACCTGCCGCTGCCGGCATTCCAGCGGATCACCCGGACGGATCAGGTCCACCGCATCCTGATGGAAGTGGAGCCCGGCCGGAACCCGGAACAGGTGGTGGAGCGGGTGCGGGCGGCGGTACTGCGTTCGCACGCCGGGAGGGACAACTTCTCCATCCTGCGGGCGAAAGAGCTGCTCTCGATGTTCTACAAGGTCTTCTCGATGCTGGCGGCGCTGCTGCTCGGGATCACCAGCATCTCCCTGATCGTGGGCGGGATCGGGATCATGAACATCATGCTCGTCTCCGTCACCGAGCGCACCCGGGAGATCGGCATCCGCAAGACGGTCGGCGCCCGGCGCGGGGACATCTTCTACCAATTCCTCACCGAGGCAGTGACCCTTTCCGCGCTGGGTGGGCTGGTGGGGGTGCTGCTCGCGGTGGTCGCGTGCCGGCTCATCGCCCTCTGGGCCCCGCTCAAGCCGCTCATCACTCCCGGCGCCGTACTCCTCGGGTTCTCCGTCTGCGTCGCCGTCGGGGTCATCTCCGGCGTCGCGCCCGCCATCTCCGCCTCGCGGAAGGACCCCATCGAGGCGATCCGCTACGAATAGCGCGCCGCGCTCCCGCGCGCACCGGAAAAGCGCGTCTAAGGAAACTCCAAAACCCGCCCGAACGGTTCGCGCCTGCAACCGTCTCTAGAAATATAGGCGACGGGTCGATGTGAAGAGACGGGTTCTGGAGCGGAGTACTAGGGACAGCCGCGGGTCTGGCGGGACCCACGGCTGTGAGAGAACTTTGGGTAGCGCCTCTCATTCCCGCATTTCTGCGCCGTTAGCCCCGCTTCCTCTCCATATCTGCTCCCTGATTGCACCGGGGCAGGCCAGACGGCGCCCGGTGGGCCCCGTGGACCGGCATCCAACTCCAGCGGAACAGGATGCCGGGCATTCCACCGGTGGTCCACCCGGCCTTTCGCAACCTGCTCCCGCTCGGGACGGGTATCATGTCAGGTCCTCTCGTACCGGTGGGTGCGGTGCGGTCTCGGCTGCCCCTTCATCCGGCCTTCCGGCGGCTTCCTCCCCCGGTCATCGTCATTGGGATGCACCGCTCCGGCACCAGCCTGGTGGCCGCGATGCTGGCCCGGCTCGGGGTGTATATGGGGAGCGGCACGGAGCTCGCGGCGGCCGGTGCGGATCCGGCGCTTCGCAGCAGCGGCTATGCCGAGGCGGGCGAGTTCTTCCGGCTCAACGAGCTGTTGCTCCGCCGCGCGGGCGCGACCTGGGACCGCGTGGAGCCGTTTCTGGAGCGACGCCGCGGCGGCGGCGCCCGAAGTGACGTGCTCCTGCTCGCGGCGGCCACCTACGGTCCGCTCCAGCCGTTCCTGCGCGGTCTCCCCCGCGGCGGCCGTGGGGCGTGGGGGTGGAAGGACCCCCGCAGCACGCTGACCCTTCCCTACTGGCTCGCTCTCTTCCCGGAGGCGCGGGTACTCCACGTTCGCCGTGAGCGGGAGGCAACCGCGGCCAGCGTGCACCGGAGGGCCGTGGCCTGGAGTGAGGGCCCGGGAGCGCACGCGCGCGTGTCCGGGCGCGACCTGCTGGCGGCCGGACTGGCGGATCCCGCTCGCGCTGCCCGCGCACTGCTGCGCCGCGTGAGACGGGGCTCGGCCGCGCCTCCGGCAGACTCCTGCCTGGATCTGGATTATTGCCGGCGTCTCTGCGACGTGTATCAAGCGGAGTGCCTTCGGTACCGCGAGCTGGGCGACCGCTACCCGGGCGATCGCTTCATGGAGCTCCGGTATGAGGAGCTGATCCGGGAGCCGTGGGCTGCGGCGGAGCGGCTGGCGCGCTTCGGCGGCGTGGCGCGCTCGGCGGCGGATCTTGCCGGGGCGGCGGCCCTGGTGGCGTGAGGTGCCGCAGCGGCACGCCGCTGCTCGGAGGCGAAGCCATGTTGGAAAGGGGAACGCTGCTCGAAGATCCGGAAGAGGTGCAGGAAAGAACGCTTCCTTCCCCGCGCCGGGTTCCCGTTCGAGTGGCCACCACGTTCACCTTCATCGTGCCCGTGAAGAACCAGCTTGCCATGACCCGGGCACTGATTGGGAGCGTGGCGGCGACGAACCCCGGCGAGCAGGTGGAGTGGATCATCGTCGACTCGGGAAGCACGGACGGCACCGCCGACTATTGCCGCCGGATCGGCGCACGGGTGGTTCCGTTCCGGGCGGAGCCGTTCAACTACTGCGCGGCAGTCAACGCGGGTGCCGCGCACGCATCCGGCGACGTCTGGATCATTGCGAACAATGATATCGAGATCCGCTCCACCGGCGATCTGGCGCGCGTGGGACGTGCATTCCGGGACTGGCCCATCCTCGACGTCGCGAGCCCGGGGCGGGCCGAGGGGGCGGCGGAACTGGAGTTCGGCGGCCACTGGCTGAATGGCTCCTGCTGGGCCGTACGCCCCGCTGCTTTCCGGGATTGGGGAGGACTTCCGGAAGCCCTTTCCGGCTACGGGTATGACGAATTCCACACCGTCGCCCAGTGCTGGCGTCGCGGCGGGGCCGTCGCGCGCGTCACCGGATGGGACGTTTTTCACCATGGCAGCGCCACTTTTGGTCCGCTCGGCGCGACCACCACG
>CAYQDT010000184.1:6598-6920 GCA_964416225.1 uncultured bacterium | reverse complement strand
AACGCTGATCCGCGACGAAGGCGCCCGGCGGAAGCTCGGCGACGCGGCGGCTCGCAAGATCGATGCGCAATTCCGGATCGCTGCGACGGCGGAGCGGCTGCTCGAAATCTACCGCGCGTGTCTCGCGGGCCAGGCCGTCTCCTGCGAGTCGGCGCTCTGTGATTAACTGTAAGCGAGCGAGGGGCGAATGCGCGGCGAAAAGATCATCACGCGGGACGGGTTGTCGCGGCTGGGCGAGCGCCTGCGGGCCGAGGGCCGGCGCGTCGTCTTCACCAACGGCTGCTTCGATATCCTGCACGTCGGCCACGTCCGCTACCTGGAG
>CAYQDT010000184.1:0-6588 GCA_964416225.1 uncultured bacterium | reverse complement strand
ACCTGGGCTCCGATCTCGACCTTTACACCAGCGGAAAGGCGAACGAGGTGCTTCAGGTGATGCGTGACAAGCTGCGCGCCCGCATGGTCAGGCGCAGCTGGGGCGACCGGCTGGCGGGAAAGTGGAACTTCGAGGTCCCCGGGCTGGCCGAGCTGGTCGAAATCCACGTCCGCTACCTGGAGCAGGCACGCTCACTGGGTGACCTGCTGGTGGTGGGCGTCAACACGGACGCCAGCGTGCAGCGGCTGAAGGGTCCCACGCGGCCCATCAACCCCGAGGACGAGCGCGCCGAGGTCCTGGCGGCGCTGGCCTGTGTCGACTACGTGACGCTGTTCGCCGAGGAGACTCCGGTCGAGACCATCGAGCAGCTTCGTCCGGACGTTCACGCGAAGGGCGGGGACTACCGGCTCGAAGAGTTGCCCGAGGCGAAGACGGTGCAGGCATACGGCGGGCGGGTCGCGATCCTTCCGCTGGTACCCGGCCGCTCCACCAGCCGCGTCGTCCATCGTCTTGCCAGTGAGCCCTCCGAGGGCCGGCCTCGCCCATGAAAGTCATCGGCATCATCCCTGCCCGTTACGCCTCGACCCGTTTTCCCGGTAAGCCGCTCGCCGAGATCGCCGGGCGGCCGATGATCGAGCACGTCTACCGCCGTGCCGAGGCGGCCGCGTCGCTCGCGGAGGTGTGGGTCGCGACGGACGACGCGCGGATCGCGGCGGCGGTGCGGAGCTTCGGAGGCCGGGTGCTGATGACCCGGGACGACCACCCTTCCGGGACTGACCGGATTGCCGAGGCGGCCTCGAGCCTGGATGCGGAAGTGGTGGTAAATGTCCAGGGCGATGAGCCGCTGCTGAATCCCGCCGAGATCGACGCGGTGGCGCAGCCGTTCCGGGACGATCCCGAGCTTCAGATGGCGACGCTGGGCACGCCCATCGCGGACCCGCGCGACGTCGCGGATCCGGGCGTGGTGAAGGTGGTCTGCGACCGAGCCGGATATGGCCTCTATTTCTCGCGGCTGCCGATCCCGTTCTACCGATCGGGAGTGCCGGGCCCGGTGCTGAAACACATCGGGCTGTACGGCTACCGGAAGGAGTTCCTGCTGCGCTACGCCTCTCTGGAGCCAACCCCGCTGGAGCAGGCCGAGTGCCTGGAACAGCTCCGAGCGCTGGAGCACGGCTACCGGATCCGGGTGGCCGTGACGTGCCACGACGCCGTCAGCGTGGATACTCCGGAAGACCTGGAACGAGTGCGGCGGCTCATTTCGGGAGAGTAACCACCGTCGCCGCAGTGCGAGGAAGCGGGTGAAGCATGGCTGATGAGAGTGTTCAGCGGTTCCGGGTCCGGAACGTGGAGGTGGGGGGTCCGGCGCTCTGCGTGATCGCGGGACCGTGTGTCATCGAAAGCGAAGCCACCTGCCTCCGCGTCGGAGAGGCGCTCCAGCAGATCTGCGCGGAGCTCGGGTTCGGATACGTGTTCAAGGCAAGCTTCGATAAGGCGAACCGGACCAGCATCCGCTCGTTCCGGGGCCCCGGGCTGGACGAGGGGCTGCGAATCCTGGACCGGGTTCGGACCCGCCTCCAGGTGCCGGCGCTCACGGACTTCCACGAAGCCAGTCAGGCCGCTCCCGCGGCGGAGGCGGTGGACATCCTCCAGGTGCCTGCATTCCTGGCCCGGCAAACGGACCTGCTGGTCGCGGCGGCGGAGACGGGCTGCGCGGTCAACGTGAAAAAGGCGCAGTTCATGGCGCCCTGGGATATGGGCCAGGTGGTGACGAAGCTGCGCGAGAGCGGCTGTGAGCGGATCCTCCTGACCGAGCGGGGCGTGTCCTTCGGCTACAACACGCTGGTGGTGGACTTCCGCAGTCTGCCGCAGATGCGCGCGCTCGGGCACCCTGTTTGCTTCGACGTGACGCACAGCATGCAGCAGCCAAGCGGGCAGGGGAGCCAGTCCGGCGCGACGCGGGAATATGCGCCGCACCTGGCGCGCGCGGCGGTGGCCGTGGGCGTGGACGCGCTTTTCCTGGAGGTCCACCCGAACCCGGCCGAAGCAAAGAGCGACGCGGCGGCGCAGCTCGATATTGCCCAGGCGACCGACCTCCTCCGCCAGCTGGCGCGGGTGCGGAGCGCCGCCTTTGCCTGAGACGTATCGATGACGCGGCGGGGACGGTCATCCGGGACGGGTCCGCCACCGCCATTCACGATTCCCCCGCTGCGGCGTCCTTGCCTGACCGGGAACGCGCATCGCCGTAGTGAGCCGATACCATGACCCCACTCGAGAACGAATCCGACGACCTGCTGCAAGCGGGACGGGACGTGCTCCATTCGGCTGCGGACGCGCTGCGCACGATCGCGGACCGGCTCGACGGCACCTTCCTTCGCGCGGTCGACGGGATTCTCCGCACCGAGGCGCGCGTGGTCGTCACGGGGATGGGCAAGTCCGGCGCGATTGCGCGAAAGTGCGCCGCCACGCTGGCCAGCACCGGGACCCCGTCCTTCTACCTGCATCCTGCTGAGGGCGTACACGGCGACCTGGGGATGGTCACGGGGGCGGATACGGTCATCGCGCTCTCCTACAGCGGCGAGACGGACGAGCTGTTGACGATCCTGCCCGTCCTGAAACGGCTGGGCGTTCGGATCATCGCGGTCACCGGCAACCCGCAGTCCACGCTCGCGGAGAACGCGGACGTCGCCCTGGACGTATCGGTGGAACGGGAGGCATGCCCGCTCAACCTGGCGCCGACCACTTCCACCACCGCCATGCTCGCGCTCATGGACGCGCTTGCTATTACGGTGATGCGCGTGCGGGGCTTTACCAGCGAGCAGTACGCGGTCTTCCACCCGGCCGGCTCCCTGGGGCGCCGGCTGCTGCTGCGGGTGGGGGACCTGATGCGCTCCGGGGCGCGCATGGCGCTGTGCTCGCCCGACACCAGCGTTCGTGACGCCCTCTTTTGCATCACCCGGGCGCAGTCCGGCAGCGTCTTCGCGGTGGACGCGGAGCAGCGCTACCTGGGACTGCTCACCGATGGAGACATCCGCCGCCTCCTGCTGCGGGACGATCGGGCGCTCAGCCTGCCGGTTTCGGCCGCGCTCAATCGCGGTGGGCGCCGCACGACCCCGGAGCGGCTCGTCACGGAGGCACTGGCCCTTATGGAGCAGGAGCCGCCCTGCGCGGAGTTGCCGGTGCTGGACGAGGCGGGCCGGCCTGTTGGGGTCCTCAACCTGAAGGACATTGCCCGCGCCGGAATCTTCTAGACGGCGGCGCGGCCCGGAGTGCGGCTGCTGTCACGTCGACCACATTTTTCGCCGCTCCCCCTAAACATACGCGGCCGTCTGCCGACTTATGGCGTGGGGGAAGGGCGCGCAGGTTGTAGCCGGATTTTCAGAGGTGCTATACTCAGGCATCCCCGCCCATCCACTGGAGAGAGTGTTTCAATGAGTACGATGGTGTTCGTAAATGGAGAGTTCGTGCCCAAAGACGAGGCGAGGATTTCCGTTTACGACCATGGCTTCCTGTACGGGGACGGCGTCTTCGAGGGGATTCGCGCCTACAACGGACGGGTCTTCAAGCTGGACGAGCACATTGACCGCCTCTTTCAGTCCGCCGCCGCGCTGATGCTGACGATCCCCCTTTCCCGGCAGCAGATGGCCGACACGGTGGTGGAAACCTGCCGGCGGAACGGGATCCGGGACGGCTACATCCGCGTGGTGGTGTCCCGCGGACCGGGAGACCTGGGCATCGACCCGCGAAACTGCCACGGTGACGCGACAGTCATCGTGATCGCCGATAAGCTCACGATGTATCCGCGATCGATGTATGAGAACGGGATGGCCGTGATCACCACCGCCACCCGCCGGAATAGTCCGGCGGCCCTGGACCCGAACATCAAGAGCCTGAATTACCTGAACAACATCCTGGCTAAAATAGAAGTGAACCGGGCCGCCCGGGCCGGCGGCGACGTTCCCGTGGGCGAAGGCATCATGTTGAACCTGGACGGGTACGTCGCGGAGGCGACGGGCGACAACATCTTCGTGGTGCGGGACGGAACGCTGCTTACCCCTCCGACGTACGTGGGTATTCTGGAAGGGATCACCCGCAACACGGTTCTGGAACTGGCGGCAGGATTGCGGATACCCTGCGTCGAGCAGGTCTTCACCATGACTACCGTCTACGGAGCGAATGAGGCCTTCCTGACGGGCACCGGCGCCGAGGTGGTGCCCGTAGTCCGCGTGGATGACCGAGTGATCGGGAGCGGCAAGCCCGGGCCGATCACCCAGAGGCTGATCCAGGCGTTCCATGAGCTGGTAAACAAGCAAGGCACCGCGATTCCCGCATAAGGGGCAACCGCTCGCGGGGAAGCGGGTCATAACTCTGGGAAGGACGCCGATGAAGGGTTTCTTCACCAGCGTTCGGCGGTAGAGAGTAGCAGAGGAGTAACGCAGAATGTGGCAGAGGTTCACAGAGCGAGCCCGCCGGGTGGTCTTCTTCGCGCAAGAAGAAGCGGCTCGTCTGGGCGAAAACTACGTCGGAACAGAACATCTGCTGCTCGGTCTCGTGCGCGAGAGCGATAGTGTCGCTGCCCGCATCCTGGACCGCCTGGGCGTGCCGCTCGGCCGCATCCGATCGGACATCGAGCGCCAGGTGACCCGGGGACACGGAAACCTGGGGCAGGACATGCAGTTGACCCCGCGGGCCAAGCGGGTGATCGATCTGGCATATGAAGAGGCCCGGCAGCTCAACAATAATTACATCGGCACGGAGCATCTCCTGCTCGGCTTGATCCGGGAAGGCGACGGCCTGGCCGCTCGCGTGCTCGTCAAGCTGGGTGCGGACCTGGAGCGGACCCGACGTGAGGTCTACGCCATGCAGGAAGGGGAGTCCCAGCAGGCCACGAGCCGGCAGCGAAGCCGCACTCCCACGCTGGATGAGTTCGGCCGGGACCTGACCGAGCTGGCGCGCAACGAGAAGCTGGACCCGGTGGTGGGCCGGCACAGCGAGATCGAGCGGGTGATCCAGATTCTGTGCCGTCGGATCAAGAACAACCCGTGCCTGGTCGGCGACGCCGGCGTCGGGAAGACCGCCATCGCAGAGGGTCTCGCGCAGCGGATCATTCGCGAGGATATCCCGGAGCCGCTGAAGGACAAGCGGATCGTCGCCCTGGACCTGCCCGGCCTGGTGGCGGGGACCAAGTACCGCGGTGAGTTCGAGGAGCGGATGAAGCGCGTCATGGAAGAGGTGCGCCGTGCCCAGGGCGAGGTGATCCTCTTCGTGGACGAGCTTCACACGCTGGTGGGAGCCGGGGCCGCGGAAGGCGCCATCGACGCTTCCAACATCCTGAAGCCGGCGCTGGCGCGCGGCGAGCTCCAGTGCATCGGAGCCACCACCCAGGACGAATTCCGCAAGTACATCGAGCGGGACGCGGCGCTCTCTCGCCGCTTCCAGCAGGTGCAGGTGCGCGAGCCCAGCGTGGATGATACCATCCAGATCCTGCAGGGCCTGCGTGAGCGGTACGAGCAGCACCACCAGGTGGAGATCCGGGATGACGCCCTCGTGGCGGCGGCACGGCTCTCCGACCGGTATATCACGGACCGCTTCCTTCCGGACAAGGCGATCGACCTGATTGACGAAGCCGCGTCCCGGGTCCGGCTGCGCTATGCGATGCCGCCCGTGCAGCTCCGGGAGCTGAAGAACGAGCTGGAGCGCGTGGAACGGGAGTACCGGGGCCTGCCGGAGCAGGATCAGTACCTGCGGGCCTATCCGCTCCGCGAACGGATGAAGACCCTCCAGGGCGACATTGAGCGCGTGGAGCAGGACTGGAAGAACGAGCGTGAAAACGCCGCCGTCGAAGTCCGCGAGGACGAGGTGGCGCAGATCGTCCAGAGCTGGACCGGCATTCCGGTGACGCGCCTCGTGGAGGCGGAGACGGCCAAGCTGCTCCGCATGGAAGAGGAGCTGCACAAGCGGATCATCGGCCAGGAGGAAGCCATTGCCGCCGTTTCCCGGGCGGTGCGGCGGGCTCGCTCCGGCCTGAAAGATCCGAAGCGGCCTACGGGAAGCTTCATCTTCCTCGGGCCCACGGGCGTGGGCAAGACGGAGCTGGCGCGGGCGCTGGCGCACTTCCTCTTCGACAACGAGGACGCACTGATCCGGATCGACATGTCCGAGTATCAGGAGCGGTTCAACGTTAGCCGGCTGGTGGGCGCGCCGCCCGGATACATCGGGTATGAAGAGGGCGGTCAGCTCACCGAAGCCGTGCGGCGAAAGCCCTACAGCGTCGTGCTGCTGGACGAGATCGAGAAGGCGCACCCGGAGGTGTTCAACATCCTCCTGCAGGTGCTGGATGACGGGCGGCTGGCCGACGGCGAGGGCCGCATCATCGACTTCAAGAACACGGTCATCATCATGACCAGCAACGTCGGTGCGCGGGAAATGGGCGAGCAGCACCGACCGGGCTTCGCGATGGGTGCCACGACGGGCAGCGGGCGACAGCAGACCCAGCGCCAGTACGAAAGTATGCGCAACCGGGTGATGGAAGAGCTGAAGCGCACGTTCCGTCCGGAGTTCTTGAACCGCATCGACGACGTGATCGTTTTC
>CAYQDT010000183.1:5017-6940 GCA_964416225.1 uncultured bacterium | reverse complement strand
CGCGAGGTGAGCTTCAACCCGCCCTGCGGCTGGTCGCCGCTGTGGCAGGCAAGACAATTCTCCTGCAGCACCGGCTTCACTTCGCGGGTGAAGTACTGGACCTTCCCCTCATCGGTGGTCGGCAGCGCGGCCGGAGTGCCGGCCGCGGGCCCGGCGGGCGGCGCGCCCGGAACGCCGGGCGCCGGTCCCGGCTTCGTGGCGGCGTTCGCCGCCAGCGCCACCACTCCCAGGAGCGCAGCCGCCGGAATGAACTGTCTCGACCAGCCGGACATTCCCCTCAAACCTCCCCCGTTGGTCACCCGCGGGCCTTTCGGCCGCCGGGTTCGCCGCACGCTGCCGCGGCCCGTGCCTGCACGCTGCCGGAGCCGGGTGCCGGACGCCTTAGCTTACGCATCCGCCGGCAATACCGGCACCACCGAATTGGTCAGGTGCTCGATCATGGTCGCCACGGCGCCCTGGCGCTTGCTGCCGCGCGCCTGGATGATCGCGCACTCCGCAAAGGAGGGCGGCAGCGCCCGGCGGCGCGCCTCCTCCACCACCCGCTCGAACAGCCCCTCCGCCGCCTCGAACAGGTGACCGTGCACGAAGAGCGTGGAGGGGTTGAAGAGGTTGATCACCGCCGCCACGCCCACGCCCAGGTAGCGGCAGGTCCGCTCCAGCTCCGTCCGCGCTTCGATTTCACCGGCCCGGATCCGCTCGATCGCCTCGCGAAGGCCGACCTTCCGGCCGAGGCGCTGGGAGATGGCCCACGCCAGCGCCGAGTCGGATGCCACCGTTTCCAGGCAGCCGCGGTTGCCGCACCCGCAGGTCCGGCCCTCCAGCTCCACGGTGATGTGGCCGATCTCTCCCGCCAGCCCGTTGTGCCCGGTAAGCAGCCGTCCGCCGCTCATCACGCCCAGGCCGACGCCCGTCTCGATATCCAGCACCGCGAAGTCGTCGATGCCCCGCGCCGCGCCGTAGTACCGCTCCGCGATACAGAGCGCGTGCGATTCCTGGATCACGATGCACTCGATGCCCAGCCGCTCTCCCAGGTCTCGACTGGGAGAGTGACCGTTGGTGATCGGGACGTTCGGGGAGAGAACCCCGCGCGCGTGCCGGTAGTCGATCAGGCCGGGGAGGCTGACCGCGAGGCCGAGGGTGGTCACGCCGGGGCGCTCGATCAGCTCCCGGGCCTGCACCTCGGCGGTCCGGATCAGCTCCGCGTAGCTGTCGGGGGTGGGGAAGCTGCGCCGCCGCTCGTGGTGCAGGCGGCCGTCGAGACCCGCCGTCACCATCCGGCACTGCTCCGCGTCCACCACGAGACCAATCACCTGGGCCGTCTCGCTGGCCAGCCGCAGCTTGCGCGCCGGCCGCCCGCGGCCCAGCTCGCCCGCGTCCCCCTCTTCCAGCAGCCCCGCCCGGAGCAGCGATTCGACGGCCTTCGATGCCGTCGGCGCGCTGATGCCGCTGTGCCGCGCCACTTCGGCGCGTGAGAGCGGTCCGCGCGCCTGGATGGTCCGCAGCACCTGGCGCTCGTTGATCTTGCTGAGCAGACTCGGTTGTACGACGGAGGTTTGGCTCAAAGTGGTCCGTTTCCGGCGGTCCGCGCCACCCGCATGCCGCGCTACCCGGATGGAGAGTCCGGGCCCGCCGTGGTTTCGGGCGGTTTGTCGACAGCTCCCGGCGCCGCGGCCGGCCTTACCAGAACTCTACCGGCCTCTCACCCATATTTCAATGCCATTAATTAAAGACCTCTAATTAAATTCGTTGAGTTCTGACAGCGGGGACGTCGCCGGCTGGCGGCACCGCCGCAACGCGGTGGACCGGCCTTTTCCACTGGGGCCTCTCCGGCACGCCGCCCGTTTGCCGCGGTCTCTTCACGGGTAACGGAATGGCGGCTCACGGAGATCCGGCGCTCCGGCGGTGGACCCGGAGCGGACGGCC
>CAYQDT010000183.1:2515-4917 GCA_964416225.1 uncultured bacterium | reverse complement strand
GCAGGAGAGCCCAGGGCAGGAGAGTGGCGAGGAAGCGGCCCGCGGCCGCGCCGTCGGGAGCCCGCTCGCCGGCGATCGCCGAGATGTTGAGGAGCTGGAAGACATCGCTCCGGAGCGGGAAGCACGCGTCCCTCCCACCAACAGCTACGGCTAGTCGTACCAGGACGGACATCGGTGCGGCGGGGCAGGCAGCCGGCGGGCCGCTACGGGGATGAAGATCCGTCCCCGCGTCGCAGCGCCGTCCGACGGATGAGGCGCGATTCGGTCGCCGGCATCCATGGCCCGGTCCCGCTGCCACGCCCGCCGCACCGTCCTCCCGTCACCGCTGCGCGGACGTCCGCTCCACCTTCAGGGCCAGCGAGACCAGTGTCTGGGAGGGCCGCTGGCACACGCGGTCGCTGCACGCCTGGTACTGCACCCGGAGACGCAGTGGCGGCGCAGCGGCGGGGTCCTGCGGTGCCTGCAGCTTCAGGCGGACGGGAACCTCCCCGCTGTACACCCGCACCGCCGCTTTGCTGAAGCCAAGGCGGAGCGTCCCGGCTTCCGGGTAACGGGCCGACAGCAGCCGGAACGCTCCCGCGGCGGGTGCGATCTTCGTCGCGACCAGCGCCGGGTCCGCCGGATGCGCGGCTTGAATGTGCCAGCCGGACCGGATCTTCAGCCGGACCGCAACCTCGAACGTCTGCCCCGGACGCACCGATGCCGGAACGCTCGTCACGGCAATTGCTACGGGACCGGCCGGCCCAGCGGGGGAGTCCGTGTCGGCTGTGAAGTAGGCTTCGGCCGCGAGCAGCATGTTGGGCATCGCAGCCGGATACCGCTCCATCTGAGAAGCGTAGGTATCCAGCACTCGCTGTGCCTTCACGCGGAGCTCCCGGTCCCCCGTAATACGGGCCAGGCGAAGGAGCGCGAGGGCGGCCATCGACGACCCGGACGGGGTGGCGTTGTCCTCGGCGCTCTTCAGGCGCGCGATCGGAGTCTGGTGGCCGCGCGGCGTGGCGTAGAAGGTACCGGCCTGCTCGTCCCAGAAATCGGAGACCATCGCCTGCGCCAGGGATTGCGCCGCCTTCAGCCAGCGCTCCTCACCCGTGGCGCGGTGCAGCTCCAGCAGGCCCACCGCCGCGAAGCTGTAGTCTTCCAGGAAGCCGGGGACCCGCGAAGGGGGCGCCGTCGCACCGGCGCGGTAGGAGTGGAGGAGCCTCCCGTCGCCGGTGCGCATGCCGGTGAGCAGGAATCCCGCCGCCTTCTCCGCTGCCCGGCGATACCGCTCCTCACCCGTGAGGTCGTAGCCCAGCGCGAGCGATCGGAGCATGAGCCCGTTCCAGCTCGCCAGCACCTGGTCGTCCAGCGGCGGGTGGGGCCGCTTCTCCCGCGCGTCTCGCAGCCGGGCGCGCAGCCGGTCCAGCCGCGCTCGCAGCCGGACTGGCGGGAGCTTCAGTTCCCGCGCCCAGGCCTCCACCGGACGGGTGACCAGGTTGGGGATGCACCGTCCCTCGAAGTTGCCGGTCGAAGTGATGCCATAGATCCGGTTGAACAGCCCGCCGTCCGTCGGCCCGAGCGCGGCGGCCACCTCCGCCGGCTTCCAGGTATAGAACCGCCCTTCTTCCTTCTCACCGGACGGGCCCGGGCTGTCCGCGTCCAGCGTGCTCCAGAAGCCTCCGTTCGGGTCATGCAGCTCACGGAGTGCGAAGTCGAGCGTCTCGGAGGCAACCCGGCGGTAGTCGGGGTTCCGGGTCTCCCGGTACGCCTCGAGGTAGACCCAGGAGAGGAGTGCCTGGTCGTACAGCATCTTCTCGAAGTGGGGAACCAGCCACTTTCCGTCGGTGCTGTAGCGGTGGAAGCCGCCGCCGACCTGGTCGTACAGCCCTCCCCGCGCCATCCCGTCCAGGGTCACCGTCACCGCGTGGAGGAGCCTCGGGTCCGGCTTTTTCGTCCTGCCGCGAGAGCGACGGTACTCCGCCAGCATCAGCCCCAGCCGGAGCGGCTGCGGGAACTTGGGCACCGGGTGCCCTTCGGACTCAAAACCGCCGTACTGCGGATCGAGGGTGCTCAGGTACTGCCGCAGCGCCGGCCGAAACACGGCCGGGGAGATCGCCCCGGGCTGTGGCGCGCGCGCGGCGGCCTCGCCGATAGCGGCGCCGAGCCGCTGCGCGACCTGATCGATCTGTTTCCGCTGCTCCGGGTCCCTCCACGCGGTGTGGACCTTGCGGAGCAGCTCGGCAAGCTGATCCCGCGGGAAGTAGGTGCCGCCGAAGAACGGCCGGCCGTCGGGAGTGACAAAGACGGACATCGGCCACCCCCCGCTGCCGGTCATCATCTGGACCGCGGTCAGGTAGAGGTCGTCGAGGTCCGGGCGCTCCTCCCGGTCCACCTTGATGGCCACGAAGTTCTCGTTCAGGAGC
>CAYQDT010000183.1:0-2505 GCA_964416225.1 uncultured bacterium | reverse complement strand
GCTGCGTAGCCGATGGAGAGGAAAACCGGTTTTCCTTCTTTCCTGGCCTTTGCGAACGCCTCCGGTCCCCAGGGATACCAGTCCACCGGATTGTGCGCGTGCTGCAGCAGGTAGGGGCTCGTCTCGTGAATCAGCCGGTTCGTGGGGGCCGTTTCCGCCGGACGGGGGGACGCCGCCGCTCCCGGGAGCCCGCGGCTCCCCGGGCGCCACGCGGCCGCCGCTGCGAAGAGCAGGAGTAGGCAGACGATGAGCCAGCCGGATTCCGGTCGGCGGAGACGGGGCCGGATCTGCACCAGGACCTCCTCGTTTCACGGGTCTGGGACCCGCAGGCGCCAATGAGAGCGCAGCCGCACCCGTCGCTCCCCTGCCGCATACCGACGGTCCTACGGGAGAAAGGGGAGGGTGTCACCGCTCAAGCAACCGAGTCGAGGCTCGCCGTTCCTCAGCCGTCCATACACCATCCACCGCGATTCTTATCCGAACGTGCATAAAAAACGAACCCCACGCTGTATGGAGAGATGGCCGTATGGAGAGATGGAACGATACGGCCGCGCTCGCACCCCGCTTCAGCCCTCGTGCGCTCTCTATCAGACGGAGAACTGGCCCGGCATGCCGCAGCAGGCCGGGTGGAATGCTTCGCGGAGCTGCTCGCTCGCTACCGCGACCGCGTCTATCGGATCTGTCTCCGCTCCGCGGGCAACCGGGAGGACGCGGAGGACTGGGCGCAGGAGTGCTTCATCCGGACGTACCGTACTCTGGGCCGCTACGATCCGGAGCTGCCGTTCGAGCCCTGGCTTTTGCGGATCGTCTACCACACGTGCGTCAACCTGGCGAAGACCCGGTCTCGCCGCCTGATACCCCGGGCGCGCGCGGCTGAGGAAGGCCTGAAGCAGCTCGAGGAGCTCGCGGACCTCGTGCCGCTCTCCAACCCGCTCGCTCGCGTGCTCGGTGCCGAGGAGGAGCGCCGGGCGCTCCGGGCGGTGGAGGGCCTGCCTCCGGAGATGCGGGTGGCCCTGGTGCTCCGCATTCTGGAGGACCTTAGTTTCCGGGAACTGTCTGCGGTGCTCGGGGTCCCGCTCCAGACCGCCGCCAGCCGGGTCCGGCGGGCGCTGGATCGGATCCGGAAGGAGCTGGGAAGGGAGAGCGCCGGCACCGTCCCGAGGGCGCCCGGCAGGTTTACCGGACGGACGGAGGGGGACCCATGACCTGTCCGCAGGTTCACGCGAAGCTGCTTCTGTATCTCGCGTCCGAGTTGGAGCCGTCCGAGGACGCGGCCGTCACCGCCCACCTGCATTCCTGCCCCGCCTGTATGGCGGAAGCCGCGGCGCTGGGCGAAGGCCAGGAACGGGTGGAGGGCGTGGTCCGGACGGCGGTCGCAGCGCCTGCCTCGCTGGACGCGCGAGTGCTGGAGAAGGTGCGGAGCTTCGGACCGCCACGCAGCCGGTGGCGGCCGTTCTCGCCGCCGTGGAGCCTTCGGCGCCGCATGGCCGCGGCGGCTGCGGCGGCAGTCCTGTTGGTCGGCGGCTACCTCACCGGGCAGTGGCATGCCGAGCGGTCACCTGGCCGGGGCGCCGCCGCGAACCCGCCGGGGGCGGACGCCCCCTGGGCGCGAGCGCGGGTCACCCTCTCCCTCACGCTCCTGGGCGACGATCACCGCAAGTACCTGGCGGACCCGTACCCGGCGGAGGTCCCCGGACCGGATGCGCGAGAGGTGGCGGTGGGGTTGACGCCGCTCCTCCCGTTTCCGGTCGCGGAGGTGGATCTGCGGTCCGAGGGAGCGCAGCTGCTGGGTGGACGCAAGTGTCAGGCGCACGGCGTTCCGATCGCCTTCCTGCTGTATGACTGGAACGGCGAGCGTGTCTCGCTCTACCAGCTCGACGGCCGGAAGCTCGCGCTGCCGCCGTTACGGACCGTACGGTTTCAAGGGCGCCGGTTCCTCACCGGTGAAGCGGACGGGCTGAGTTACGTCGCCTGGCAGTCGGGTGCCATGAGCTTTGTGATGGTCTCCGGCACTCGGCCGGAGCACCTGCTCCACCTCGCGTGCTCGGCCAGCGGGATCTCTCGCCCCCGGGGCGCATGACGCGCGAGGCAGGCTGGCCCCTGGTCAGCATGCCCCGTCCCATTCAGCGCTTCTTCTCCATCAGCTTGCCGCAGCAGCAGCGCGGCGGCTCGTTGCCGCCGGCGCCGGGCTTGGCTCCCCGGGTCACCGTGATCTCGCACCCGCAGTTCGGATCCGGGCACCCGTAGACTTCCCCTTCCTTCAGGGCCATGACGTCTCACCTCCTTCCCCCTTGGGCAAACTCCCGCGGTGCCGAGCTTGCCGGCACGAACCCTGCCGAGACCCGGGTCACGACCGCTCCGGCTCGTGTGCCCAACCGCCCGACGTGCCGGCTGTGGAACGAGCGCGCCGGCAACAGGACCGATAGCAGGGTGGGCCGGGGTCAGCTCCGGCCGGTGACGCATGCGGCGCGGTGGTCCCCGCTAGACCGAGCCGGGTGACCATAC
>CAYQDT010000182.1:4965-6943 GCA_964416225.1 uncultured bacterium | reverse complement strand
GCCCTTCGTTTCGACGCCGCTCCGTTCAGCCGAGCCCGCGGGTCTCGCAGATGCGCCGCACGAGGGAGCTCACTTCAGCCGGCTTGAACGGCTTGGAGAGGTAGAAGTCCGCACCGATATCGAGGCCCAGAGTCACCTCTTCCGGGTGGTCGTGGATGGTGAGCATCACCACCACGGTCTCCTTCAGCTCCGGGTCCGACTTAATGCGGCTCAGCACGCGAAACCCGTCCACCCGCGGCATGACCACGTCCAGGATCACCAGGTCCGGCCGCTTCGCCTGGAGGAGGTCCAGCGCCTCCTGCCCGTCCGATGCGGTGAGCAGCGTGTGGCCCTGGTGCGCAAGGCACATCTGAAGGAGCCGGACGATATCGGGGTGGTCATCCACCAGCAGGATCTTCGCCATACCTGAACCTGTGGGCCGGATGATCAAAGCCGCGGTGCATCCGGAGGCATGAGTATATCTCCGCAGTGTGCCTGGATCGCCTCTGTCTGAAGGATCGGGAGGGTCGTGACCTCCGGAGGGTCGTGAGTGAGGATGGGCTCAATCCATCCTGAGCCGTCTCTCCAGGCGGAGGCGGCGCTGCGCGAGGGGGGAATTACGCGTGATGCTGTAGACCTCGCCGGTCACCTGTGCCAGCTCCTCGAGCCGGCGCAGGGCGTCCAGAAACAGGCGCGGATCGTCGAGGGCCTCCGCCACGCGCACATCCGCGTTCTCCTGCTGCCGCTGCTGGACCTTCACCACTGCCGAGCCTGGAATCCAGCACAGGATGAGCAGCGGCAGCACCCAGGAGCTCCACGGCGAAGCGGAGGGGCGCACGCCGGATCGCAGCGAGAGATAGAGGGAGAAGATGACGCACAGCAACAGCAGCAGCGGCACCATCCCGAACCCGGCCGCGGCTCGGCGCGCGGCGGTCTTCGGACGGGCCAGCTCGGCGGCCATGATCAGGGCGGCGACCTGCTTTGCGGATAATCGCTCGCCGATCTCCCGGGACACCGCCACGAAACCGGGCAGCGCGCTCGCGCTCGCTCCGGCCAGCTGGCTGATCTTCAACGCCGGGACCGGCACCGCGAGCCGCCGCGCCAGCTCTTCCAGCTCGCCCCTGACGGCTTCCGTATCCACCGCCGGGTGGCCGGCCGGGGGAGCGGGCGCTCCCGGCGCGGCGAGCTTCTTCCGGAGGTACGTCCGGACCATGAACCAGAGCGGGATCGCCGCACCCAGTGCGATCAGGATCATCAGGAGAATCAGGGGGATCAGGAGCAGGCCGGCCGGGTCCGGCAGTCGGCCTCCCTGCAGCGGATACAGCCAGTACCCCATGGTTGACAACACCGCCAGCAGGACGGCAAAGCCGCCGACCTCGCTCCCGGCCCGGCGGTACCACGGAAGCGCGGCCCGCTCCGGCGAGGCTGCCACTTCCAGCGGGAAGCCGATCAGGCGGGCGGAGAGATTCGAGACGCTGGACGGCAGCAGGTACAACAACAGGAGGGGTGCGAGGCCCAGCACCCCGGACCGACCGCTGAAGAGCAGGAGGTACGTACCGAAGCTTCCGAAGCTGCAGGCCCTACCCACGCCGCGCTGCCAGCGGCGGTAGGTCGCGAGGCGGTCCATCGCCGCCTGCCCATCCCGCCCGCGCTCCCCGTCCCGCTCCCCCTGCGCGCGAAGGTGCTCCCGCAGGACGAAGAAGACGATCGGCGGGAAGACGAGCCAGAGCAGCAGTACGCTGACGAGGGCCATGAGCCGGCGCGGCGAAAGGCCGAACTCCAGACGCAGCGGCGCCGCGGCCGGAGATCCCGCCGGGCCGAGGCGATAGAAGAGGAACGTCTCACCACCCACCGCTCCCTGGTAGAGCGGCGCCGGCTCCGCCGTGTGGCGGTCGAGGTGGGCGTCGATCTCGCCGCGCGCGATCGCCAGCAGCTCGTCGCGGCGCGCCTGCAGCACCGGGCCGGACCCGCCGATCCCGATGACCAGCGGCCGGGCGGT
>CAYQDT010000182.1:0-4955 GCA_964416225.1 uncultured bacterium | reverse complement strand
AGAGCGGCGCCGGCTGCGCCACGCGGAGGTCCGCTGTCATCCGGATCCCGAGCAGGATCGGCGCGGGGGTGACGCGCGCGACCTGCCGCTGCAGGAGCGCCAGGTCCAGCCCTACCTGCGAGGCCCCGAGCCCCGCCGCACGGAGACCGCCGCGGCGCAAGGCGCGCACCACCGATCCGCCGGGAGCGCGGGTAACGGACAGCTCCGCGCGAGTCCAGCCCAGCGCATCGGCCAGGGACGTCAGCCAGGCGGCCGCCTTCGCCTGCGGGACTGACGGCGGAAGACAGATCGAAAGACTTTCCCCGAGCGGGCTGATCCGGTAGAACACGTGCACCACGCGGCGGCCGTCTTCGCCAAGCCCCCATTCCGTCCAGCCGAACCGCGCCGCCGCCGCATTATACGGCTCCACGTGGACCGGCCGCGGGTCCGGCACCACCGGAGCGGCCGCACGGCCCACGCCGCAGGCTACGATCAGCAGTAACAAACCGAGCAGGACCGGAGTCCGGTCGCTGCGGCAGGCCCGCCGGGTTTGCATCTCACGTCTCCAATCCATCGAGCGGCGGCCGGCGGAGGAGCTGCCACGCGGCAGCGCTCAGCGCGGCGCCTCCCACGAGCAGATGGCCGCCCAGCGCCAGAGCGATTTCCGGCCCTCCCGCAAACGAGGGCCGGAAACCGAGGCCCGAAGCGGTCAGGTGCGGCAGGCTGAGGTAGCCGACCTGCGGCAGGCGGCACAGCAGGAGACTGGCGCCTATTCCCAGGACCGGAGGCACGAGCACCCACAG
This sequence comes from uncultured bacterium, assembly GCA_964416225.1. GTDB lineage: Bacteria > Armatimonadota > SYMT01 > SYMT01 > SYMT01 > CAYQDT01. Next base: position 4,173 of record CAYQDT010000182.1, on the reverse strand, counting down.
CAGCGCCCGCTGCTGGGCGGAAACCAGTGACGCCGCCCCGATACCGAGGGCCAGGGACGCCGCCGAGGATGAAACGGCGGTGACCAGCGGCGCCGCGGCGAGAAGCGGTAGGCTATGGAGCGGCAGCGCCCCGCCCGGCACGAGGACCAGCGCCTGCGCGAGGATCAGGGCGCAGAGCGGCCAGCTCTCCATCCATGCGGCCCTCCACTTCGCCAGGGTGATCTCCCGGACCGATAATCCACAGCAGAGCAGGAGCGCCCACCGACCCTGCTCCCGCTCACCGGCCACGCTGGCCGCGGCGCCCAGGGCAGCGATCAGACCAACCGCCAGCAACTCCACGAGCACGGTGCCGGCGGCCGCCGCGTGCGCTTCCCGACCGATCAGCGCCAGGGGAACGGCCAGGATCAGTCCCGGCCCGAGCACGCATACCCACGCGAGCGAGCTGATGCGGAGACGCCACCCGAAGGCCCGCTCGAACGGATACATCACGCTCCGCCCGTACTCGGGCGCGCGCCGGAAGCGACGGCTCGTCACCCAGCCGCGCATCGGACGCAGGGAGAGCAGGTCGGACAGGCCCGGCAGCATCCCGGAGGGCGGGCGCGCCGGAAGATCTCGCTCGGCAAGGGCCAGCCAGCCCGCCCCGGCGAGCAGCAGCGCCCCCAGCATGATGACCTTGGGAGACCACGGCTCACGCAGGCTGCCCGTGGCGGCGGGCACCAGGGTCACGGGGTCCAAGTCTCGCACCCAGCGCAGCACGTCGGACCACCCGGGGCCCAGCCTCAGGCGAGGCACCAGCATCCGGACCGCGATCCAGCCCTGGAGGCCGACGTAGAGCGGGGCGAGCGAGACGGTTGTGGAGTGGCCGGAGAACAGGAGGAGCGCGGCGGCCAGCGCGCCGGCACCGGCCGACAGGGCCCATGCAAGGCAGACCCCCGGGATGGAGTACGGGGAGCCTCCGGAGAACGCGGCCGCCAGCAGCAGGGCCGGGAGGAGTGCCAGCACAGAAAACACGGCCGCAGCGGCCAGCCCAAGCCAGCAGCCGAGCAGCAGCTGCGCCGCGCCGGCACCCGTCAGCCGCAGCTCTTCCAGGCTGCCCGCCGCAGCGTCCCGGCGCACCGACACCCAGAGGGCCCGGCCCCAGAGCCCGCAGAGTGAGACCTGGATCACCATGCAGAAGAGCAGGAAGTAGGGGGTGGTGTCGCGCGGGCTCTCGGCGCCGAACGCCCGGTGAACGGGGATGGCGAGCGCGAGCAGGGCGGCGACCAGCAGGCCGGTGAGGAAGCCCTGCCGGGAGCGCGAGCCGATCAGAAACCGGTGCAGCTCCCGGCGGGCCATGATGAGGGGCAGCTCATCGGAGGCCACGCGGTGCAGCCGGTCCCAAACGCGAGCCGGCATGACAGGCCGTCCGCGACCGGCCAGCGGCCCGTTCATCATATTCCCCGCTGAATCGCTGTTCAAGGTATCCAACGATTCATCGAACTCCGAAAGGATCCCTTCCGGAACCGTGCTCCCGGGTTTACTGCGGGGTGAGCACCTGACCGGGCAGGGCGCCCGTGTGGCGGCCCGCCTCCACCACCACCCGGCCATTGACCAGCACCGCGGAGATCCCTTCGGGGTACCGGCACGGATCGTCGAAGGTTGCGGTATCCCGCACCGCTGCCGGATCGAATACCACCAGGTCCGCCGCCAGGCCGGCCGCCAGGGTGCCGCGGTCGCGAAAGCCCATGCGGCGAGCCGGGAAGCCGGTCATCTTCCAGACGGCCTCTTCCAGCGTAAGGAGCGCCTGCTCCCGGACATACCGGCCCAGCAGGCGCGGGAAGGCGCCGAAGAGGCGGGGGTGTGTTTTTCCGGGCAGGTGGAGGCCGTCGCTGCCGATCATCTGGGCCGGGTGCTGGAGGATCTGCCGGAGATCCCGCTCGTCCCCCAGGTGCGCAATGAAGCAGGCCTGCAGCTCGTCCGCCACCAGGATCCGGCAGAGCAGCTCCCCGATTCCAATCCCCTCCGCCTCGGCGATCCGCGCGAAGCTCTCCCCCTCGTACGGGGCGAAGGCCGCGCTCCGGGCGCCGCACAGGACGTGCCGCGACCAGTCCCGGTCCGCGGAATCCATGGCCGCGACGATCCGCGGCCGGACGGCGGCGTCATGCAGCCGCTCCAGCAGGGCGTGGGGGCCGCCCGCCGTCGCCCACGTCGGGAGCATCGCCTGGACGAGGGTGCTGCCCGCGGTGTAGGGGTAGCTGTCGTACGTGGCGTCGAGGCCGGCTGCCCGGGCGCGGTCGAGCTGCTCCAGCACTTCCCCGGCGCGGCCCCAGTTCCGGGCGCCGCCGATCTGGAGGTGGGATATCTGCAGGGGCGCGCCGGATTCCCGGCTGATCGCGCAGGACTCCTCCAGCGACTGGAGGATCCCGTCGCCGTAGTCCCGCATGTGGATCGCGAAGAAGCCGCCCCGCTCCGCCGCGGCCCGGCAAACGGCCACGTTCTCCGCGTGATCCGCGTAGCTCATGGGAGAGTACCAGAGGCCCGTGGAGAGGCCCCAGGCGCCTTCGTCCATGCCCTGGCGGACCAGGTCCGTCATGCTCCGGCGCTCATCCGGAGTGGCGGCGCGATCCGCCATGCCCATCACGGAGACGCGGACCGCCCCGTGGGGAATCAGGTAGGCCGCGTTTGTCGCGATCCGCCCGCGGTAGTGCTCGAGGAACTCGCGGACGCTGCGCCAGCGCCAGTCTACCCCGGCGTCATCGCCGAAGAGGCCCAGCAGGTATTCCTTCTGAATCGCCAGGCCGCGCTCCGTTACCGGCGCGAAGCCGAGCCCGCAGTTCGAGAAGACCTCGGTCGTGACCCCCTGCATCACCTTCGGCTCGTGGGTCGGCCGGGCCAGGAGCGCCACGTCGGCGTGGGTATGGATGTCGATGAACCCCGGCGCGACCACCTGGCCGGCGGCATCCAGGTCCCGGTCCGCCGAGACCTCGGCCAGGTCCCCGATGGCGGCGATCCGGCCGCGCTCGAGGCCGACGTCCGCCCGGAACGCCGGGGCTCCGGTACCGTCCACCACCGTTCCGTTGCGAATGATCAGCTCCACGCTCGCGCTCCTATTCTCGAGCCGGTGCGGGTGCCGGCCCCGGTCTGATGTCCGGCGAGGAGGAGCGAGAACCCTGCACGCGAGCCGTCGCTCGACGCCAGGCAGCGGCGCTCCGGAGCGCTCCGGGGAGTTCGGCTCGGTCAAAGGGCGGGATCCGCCGCTACTCCGCGTCGCGGCGGATCGGGTGCGCGGCGGATCGAGCGCCTCCGCTCAACTTCCGGCTCGTCCGATCCCGACCCGGCGCCCGGTGCTTCGGGGACTACTTCGCCTGGAGCAGGCTGTACTCGTGGTCGGACTGCTCCAGCCACTCCAGGACCTCGGCCAGCTCCACCGGATCATCGAACACATAGGCCCAGCTTGGCACACGCGTCCATTCCGGCTCCCCCTGCGCGCTTTTCCCCTTGTACCACTGACCTGTGCTCAGGCGGATCGCGTATCGCTCGGTCATCGTGCTCATGAAGGGTCTCCAACCGGCCTTCCGGGCCCGAATTGATTCATTCCCGACGGGGAGATGATAGGCCGGGAGCGGCGGAGCGTCAACGGAACCGGACGGTCGCCCTGTTCCCGCCGGGTCAGGAAGGAACCGGCACCGGGGTTTCACCGGGCGCCCAGGAAGGGGAGGTATGGAGCGTGCGGCGGCCGGCCAGGGCTTGGTTGACACGCCGTGGGGGCGTCGATAGAATGCCCTCTCAGCGGGAAGGTCCGCCGTGCTCACCCGCACTCCAAATCGATGCCGATCTACGAATATGAATGTCCGAAGTGCGGCGAGCGTTTCAGCCGCCTCCGGCCCATGCGGGAGCTGAACGCACCCGCACCGTGCCCCCGCTGCGGGGAAGAGCAGGCGCGGCGCGTCCTCTCCGCGTTTGCGGCTCCGGGACTGGGGAGCTGCCCGCCGTCGGGCTGAAAGATCTAGCGGTCCCGGTGGGCCCGCACAAACAGAGACGCATTGCCGGCGGCTCGCGCCGGCCACGAGGAGATGACGATGGCTAACCTGCTGGAAGTGGATGACAAGAACTGGGAATCCGAGGTGCTCAACTCCGACCAGCCGGTGCTGGTCGACTTCTGGGCTCCGTGGTGCGGCCCGTGCCGGGCGCTGG
>CAYQDT010000181.1:0-6979 GCA_964416225.1 uncultured bacterium | reverse complement strand
CGTCTCCCGCGCGAGGCCGAGAATCTCCGCAAGGTCGGATTGGGTGAGCTGCAGGCAAGGACCGCGAAATCGCGCCGGGGCGCAAGCCAGGCAACGCAGTAGCTCAGCGTGTTGCTGCCGGCGTGGGTCAGTACGGTGCCGCCGCCCCACGCTCGCTCCGCGGTGAGCCACCCACACGCGTAATCCCCACCGAACGCCGGGGTATGCAGCTTCCGGAAGGTCGCCGCTTTCAGGAGACCCCCTTCGCCTCGAGCGCCACGCACGTGCGCGGCGACGAACTTCGCCCAGTCACCGACGGAGCAGTGGACCGTGCCCGCCGGCCCGATCAGCGGCGGGTTGTCGCTCAGCGGTCCCGGGGGAACCGGAACCCGGATGCCGCTTCGGAACAGGTGCCCCCACGGCTGGTCGACGCGGTCCGGCCGGCCCGGGGCGCCGAAGCCCGCCGTGGTCATCCCCAGCGGCTGGAAGATCTCCCGCCGCATCAGGGCTTCCCACTCGGTCCCCTCTGCCCGCTCCGCGATCGCGCCCGCCGCGGTGTAGCCGGCGTTGGAGTAGATGAACTCCGCTCCGGGCTTCGCCTTCGGCTTCTGTTTCAGGATCATCCGCAGGTAGGCCGTCCGCTGCTCCCGGCGCGTTCCGGGCAGCTGATGCAGGTCCACCAGCGTCTTTCCCGGCGGGGCCGTCTCGTTCGGAAAGCCGCCGCGGTTCTCCAGGAGCTGCAGCAGGGTCACCGGCCGCCAGGCCGGATCCATTTCGCCCGCCAGATCCGGCAGCCCCTGGGCAAGCGAGGTGTCCCAGGTGAGCTTTCCGCGCTCGATCAGCCGCGCGAGCAGCGTGGCCGTCATCGCCTTCGTGTCGGAGCCGAGATGGAACGCGTCCTCTGCCTCGACCGGGGTCGGATCCCCGGCCTTCCGCACGCCGACGGCGCCGATGCCGGCCGGCTCCCCGCCCCGGATGACGGCCGCCGCCAGCGCGGGAAGGTCATACCGCCTCCGGATCGGCTCCAGCAGAGAATTCAGGGGCTCGCTTCGATTCGGGCGCCGCTCCGCCGGCGCCGCGGGCCCGGCGGGACGTGGCTCCATGGCCCGTGACAGCCCGCCCACCAGGAGGAGGCAGCAGGCGGCCGGCCCCAGCAGGCGGAAGGGAGTGGACGGGTGGAGCATGGTGAAGCCTCCGAAGAGCCGGCTGCCGGGATCGGCGCCTCCACCCCACCTCCGGGAGCCGGTGCCCGCGCGGCACCGGCAGACTCCGCGCCCGCCGCCCTCTACCCCTGGCGCAGAAGCTGGCGCAGCTCCTGGATGTTCCCCGCGTTGGTGAGCGCGTCTTCCGTGGTGATGAGCTTGGCCTGAACCAGACGCTCCAGGGACTGGTTCATGGTATTCATCCCGAAGTGCCGCCCCTCACGGATCGTGGCGTAGAGTTCCGCCAGGCTCCCCTCCTCGATGTGCTTCTTGATGCTCGGCGTGTTGATCATAACCTCCACGGCGGGCACCCGGCCGGGGCCGTTGTTCCGCTTGAGCAGCCGCTGGCTCACCACGCCGGTGAGCACGTTCGAGAGGAGTGACCGCACCTGCACCCTTTCATGGGGCTGGAAGGCATTCACGATCCGCTCCACGGTCGCGCTGGCGGAGTTCGTGTGGATCGTGGAGAGCACCAGGTGCCCCATCTCCGCGGCGCTCATGGCGATGGACATCGTCTCCGCGTCCCGCATCTCCCCCAGCACGATCACGTCCGGCGACTGCCGGAGCACACTGCGGAGGCCCGCGGAAAAAGAGCGGGTGTCCCGGCCCACCTCGCGCTGGTAGATCACGCAGTGCTTGTCCTCGAAGACGTATTCAATCGGGTCCTCGATGGTGATGATGTTTCCGTGCCGCGACGTGTTGATATGCTCGATCAACGCGGACATCGTCGTCGACTTGCCGCTGCCGGTGGGGCCCGTGACCAGGATGAGCCCCTGCCGCGCGTCCGCGAGCTCCCGCAGCACCGGCGGCAGATTCAGCTCTTCCACGGTGAACGGACGCAGCGGAATGATCCGGAGCGCCGCCGCGACGGAGCTCTGCTGCAGGAAGAGATTCGCGCGTACGCGGATCAGGTTGGGGATGGTGAAGACCAGATCCACCTCATCCTTTTCCGCCAGGCTCCGCATGTGCTCATCCGCCATATTGGGGATGTCGTCCCCATCCCGGCCGGGAGCGTGGAACCGGAGCAGGTAGTCCCGGCTCGCGCTGTAGATGATGGACTGCGCCAGCTCTTCCATGTCGCCGGCGTCCAGCACCGGCAGCTTCGTGGCGACGATGGTCCCATCGATGCGAAGGGCCGGAGGGGAGCCCGCCTTGAGCATGAGGTCGGAAGCCCGATGGCGGATGGTCAACTCCAGCAGTTCGTGGATATTAATCATGGGGAGACGTCCCGGCGCTCTCTGCGTGCCTTTACTTATAGATGAAACGGGCCACACGGCGCGTGTGATACTGCTCACACGGCGTCCGATGTGCGGCTTACTCGCCGTCCTTCGCGCGCGACGAGGAGCGGTCGACGCCGGACGGCGGCCCCTCTCTTCTGACGCACCGAGGGCCTGCCCGGTTCAGGAGTATCAACGGAGTGGCGGCCGTTCGGATACGGAATGGAGATCGGTATCGGCCCGGCGTGCCGCAGGGAGCCGATCGCTCACTGCACGGTGGAGCACCCACACGTATGTACGAGAAACGGGCGCGCAGAGTTCCCGCTAAATATTGTATTATATATTAATATTTCGACGCGACGCGCCGCCGGGGTATGGGCGGAGTAGGGCGAGCGCGCGGGCCGCGCGCACCGGGGCCTTCCCGAGGGAGGCCCCGGCGTTGCGATCCGGGCTTGCGCCGGGGCGCTGCGCTCAGACCTCGACCAGCGAATAGGTCGATTCGTCGTACTGATCGCCGCCGGACTGCCCTCGGCCGGCGTGGCTGCCCTCGGCAAACTCCTCGATCATTTTTCGGTTGAACGCGGGAAGATCGTCCGGTTTGCGGCTCGTCACCAGGCCGGAGTCCGTCACCACCGGCTCATCCATCCAATTGGCCCCGGCGTTCTTCAGGTCCATCTGGATGCTCGCGAAGGAGGTCATCTTCCGCCCCTTCACCACGCCGGCGATGATGAGCGTCCACGGCCCGTCGCAGATCGCCGCCACCGGCTTGCCCTGCTGAAAAAAGCCGCTTACAAACTCCAGCGCCTTCGGCAGCGTGCGCAGCGTATCCGGGTTCATCACCCCGCCCGGCAGCAGGAGAGCGTCATATTCTGCCGGGTTCGCGCCGTCCAGCGGCACGTCGACCGGGAACGAGTCGCCCCAGTCCGTGAACTTCCAGCCCTTCACCTTCCCCTGTGCGGGAGAGACGATGCAGGTCTGGGCTCCCGCCTGCTCCAGGGCTTGCTTCGGCTCGGTCAACTCGACCTGCTCAAAGCCGTCCGCGACCAAGATCGCTACCTTTTTCCCCTGCAAGTTCCGCTCCATGCTCCACCTCCAGTGGCCGTTCTACCGGACCGCTGCCCCGGTCGTGGTCCGGTCCGGCCGCCTCGCACTTACCCAGGCGGAGGCCCTCTGAAGCGGCATCCGAGGAATTCCCCGGACAGTCGTTGCACAAGAGACTCGCTGCACCCAAGCGATGGATGCGGTGCCGGCGGACGTCCGGGCGGGCCGGCGCCGGCATCTTCCGCCGCCCATCCGCTGCTCCAGGAGCCTCGCATGTTGCGCCACGCCCCGCTCGCCCGCCGCGCCGCCGCGCCGACCCTCTTCCTGTGCTTTCTGTGCTTTCTGTGCTTCTTGTGCCTGCTGTGCGCCGGAGCGCCCGCTCCCCGGGCCGCGGGACGAGTGGAGCACCGGCTCTATGTCGCGGAGCCCGGAATCCGGAACTACACGGAGCTCGGCGGCTCCGGCGTGCTGGTCTTCGACATCGATCACGACTATCGACTGCTGAAGCGGATTCCGCTGCCCAATCCGAAGGCCGGCGCCGCGGAGACCGAGGCGGTCAAGGGGATCTGCGCCGGCGCGAAGACCGCGCGGCTCTACGTGAGCACGCCCACCCGCCTGGTCTGTCTCGATTTAAACACGGAGGCGCGGCTCTGGGAGCGCTCCTATCCCGGCGGCTGCGACCGGATGGCCCTCTCGCCGGATGGCGCCTACCTCTACGTGCCCTCCCTGGAAGGTCCCTACTGGCACGTGGTGGACGGCCGGACGGGCGACCTCCTCCGCACCATCGAGACGAACAGCGGCTCGCACAACACCGTCTGCGGGCTCGGCGGCTCCCGGGCCTACCTGGCGGGGCTGAAGTCGCCCCGGCTGTACGTCGCGGATACGCGCACCCACGAGATCGCGCAGAAGGTCGGCCCGTTCGGAAATGTCATCCGGCCCTTCACGGTGAATGGTGCGGAGACGCTTGCCTTCGTCAACGTGAACGAGCTGCTCGGATTTGAGATCGGCGACCTCAGATCCGGCAAGGTGCTCTACCGCGTGGAGGTGCAGGGCTATCGGCCGGGCCCCGTGAAGCGACATGGCTGTCCGAGCCACGGGATCGGCTTGACGCCGGATGAGCGCGAGCTGTGGCTCTCCGATGGCCACAACAGCCGGATCCACGTCTTCGACGCCCGACGGATGCCGCCGAAGCAGTTAACCAGCATCGCGCTGCGGGACCAGCCGGGCTGGGTCACCTTCAGCCTGGACGGGCGCTGGGCGTGGCCCTCCACCGGTGAGGTGATCGACACGAGGACCCGTAAGATCGTCTACCGCCTTGCGGACGAGAACGGCCGGCCCGTGCACAGCGAGAAGGTGGTGCAGGTCGACTGGCAGGATGGGAAGCCGGTCCGGGCGGGAGATCAATTCGGTCTCGGACGGAAGCGCTGATCCGCCCGGCTGCGCCTGGTCGCCGAATGAACGGCGCCTGCGCGGAGATTTAAGGCTCCCTTCCGGCGCGAGCCCCGTTCGCACAGGTGGCCCCAATCCTTCCGGTGAAGTCTTCTTCTAACCGGCGTCCGGGCGGACGTTCAGGACGCGGCGGCATCTGCAGTTGTAGCGCGTGAACAGCCGTCCGAAGGAGTGAGTGGGACGTTCAGACGCGCTGCGCGCGAGGATGGTCATGCTGGACGGGAAACAGCCGGAGACCTGGGAGCTGCGGCTCAGGGATGAGCTCCTGGGGGTGCTGCAGTTCCAGGGGCGCGACCGCACCTGGATCCTGGCGGAGTTCGAGCCGACACCGGCGTTCGATGTCGTGCAGCCCCGGTTCGAGGAAGAGCTGCGCCTCGTGGAGGAAGGCTCGGACTGGGGCGCGGTCGAGCGGATCTGGGACCAGTTCCAGGCGGAAGGGCTCGAGCTCTGCTGCCGGGCCGACGGGGCCCGGATCCATCGCTTTCTGCTCCACGTGCGGGGCAAGAACGCCTGGTTCTATTATTGAGGGCGCGGGCGCGATCCACCGTGGGGAAGGAGCCCGCGCCCGAACCCGGGCTTACAGGTGCTTCTTCAACCACGGCCAGGCGCTCGCGTCATCGAACTCGTGGCCGCCGGGGAAGATCAGGAACTGGAAGCGGTCATCGAGGCCCAGCCGCCGGTAGTAGGCGGCGGAGAGCGGCGCCTGCTCCACGCCGCCTTCACGGTGGTCGGCGTCGTCCCGTCGCCCGGCCTGGATCAGCAGCGCGCGCGGGCAGATCATCGCCACCAGGTCCGCGTCCTTGAAGAGCGTCATCCGGTCCTGCGACCGGAAGTCACTCGGCACGCCGAGCTCGTTGTGCTCGTACCGCCATTCCTGGGCCCCGAAGTAACAGGAGGAGACGCTCGCTTTGATGCGCGGATCCACCGCGGGCGTGACCAGCGCGTAGTAGCCGCCGTATGAGAGGCCGACCATTCCGACGCGCTGTGGATCGACCTCCGGACGCTTCAGGATGACGTCGAGACTCCGGGTGATCTTGGCAATTTCGACGGCGGTGATGCTCGTTCCGACCAGAAGCATCCGGTCGTCGATCTGCTGGCGGATGTTCCCCGGGTAGCCCTGCGCGTTGAAGAGGTGCTGCGGCGCCCAGACCACATACCCCTGCTTCACCCCGCCGCGAACCATGTCGTGGTAGTTCGCGCCGCCATGAAAGGTAGCTACCTCCGGGGATCCGCCCCCGCCATGCATGGAGATCAGGAGCGGAGCGCGGCCCTTCAGCCCTTTCGGGACGATATACAGCCCTTCCGCGTGCACGCCGGGCAGGACGGAGATCTTCGCCCGGTAGTACACCCCGATGCCGTCCTCTCCGAGCCGCGTAAACGAGGGCGTCTCCCGGTCCGGCCTGCCGGGGGGCGGATAGCCGATGGTCTTACAGTACGCCTCCCGGTACGGCCGGACCGACTTCTCGTACGCCCGCGAGGAGGAGTAGTCCGGCTTGAGCAGCGCGTGCAGGCGGGAGGGGTCCGCGCGCAGCTTCTCGATGTAGGCATCCAGCTCGCGCGCCTGCTCGGTGCGGAGCGGATTGGAGGCGGCGACATCTTCCTCGTAGTACGGCGAGGCAGCGGGCTGGCGCTTCTCCTGGCCGTGAGCGGCCGTGAACAGGAGCGCGGAAAGCAGGGCAAGGGCCGGAGCGGCCCACCGGGAAGAGCGACGGAACATGCAAAAACCTCCAGGCACAGCAAACCAGCCGGAGGTTGGGGCTCAGTGTTCGATTTTCCTTCCGGCTGCCCGCTGGAGCACCGCTCCCGCTCTGACCGGCGAAGAGGGCTCAGATCCACGAAAGCGCCCGGGATCACTCCCGGGCGCTGCGCGCGTGAACATACCGTTGCTTCATCACCCTGACGGGTTGGGTGTTCTCTTACGGACTGGGCGTGAGATGGTAGGACGCCCCGTCCCGGTGAAGGGTCGCATGGAGCTGGTCTGCCAGCGCCTGCAGCGCCCCCTGCGGCGGCGCGTCACTCACGCTCAGGGAGACGGTCGCCGCCGGATCCGCGTCCACCTGATCGACCCCTACCACCTGGTTCAGCAGCTGA
>CAYQDT010000180.1:0-6981 GCA_964416225.1 uncultured bacterium | reverse complement strand
CTCAAGGGCGATTCCCTCCGTCGCTACGACGACATCCGGCGCCGCAGCCACAATCTGGCCGCCGTCCGGATCGAGCACGGGGCGTGCGGGGGCTGCCGGATGAAGGTCGGCGGCGCGCTCATGCGCCGCGTCCTCGCCAATGACCACTACGTCTACTGCGAGAGCTGCAACCGCTTCCTCTTCCCACCGGAAGAAGAAGCGTAAGGCAGCGTCTTCCGCAGCCTTACGGCAGAGGGGGAGCCGCCCGGGTCCCCCTCTGCCTCTCCTCGGCCCTCTGCTCGGGCCCTCTCCGGCCCGGCGGCCGGGCCGTCACCCGCGCAGGCGAACGAGCCGCGCGGCAAGCTGCTTCGCCCGGTGCTCGACCGCGCGCTCCAGCTCCACCATGGAGCGCGCCCAGCGACCGCGAGGGGAATCGTGCCAGATCAGCCGGCGGACGTTGCGGCGGTCCCGGGCGCCCCACGCGTACTTGTATCGCTCGTCACCGCGGAGGAAGTCCAGCTCGGCGAGACCCTCGTGCATCGCCTCGCGAATGGCGTGCGCCAGCAGGAGCGTCCCCGGGCTGCAGTGCGCGATTCGCGGGTCGAAGCCGGCCGCATAGTAGTAGAGGGTGCGCCGGCCGCGAAAGCAGTAGAGCGACGCGTGCAGCACGCCGTCGAGCCGCAGCCCGTGGAGGCGGAGCTGACCCCGCTCCAGCAGCGCCCGCGCGAACTCCCGGTGCATCCGGCGCACGGCCGCGGTCGCAAATGCTCCGGGGAGCCAGCGCCGGTTCCAGCGGCCCTGGTGCATCCGAAACAGCGCCTCCAGGTGCTCATCCAGCGAGTCGCGCGCCGCTGCTTCGAATTGAATCGTGCCCGCGGCCGCCAGCCGGCGCGCGCTGGTCCGGAGATGACCGCGCATCCGCTTCGGCACGGACGCGGGAAGGTCGTTGTTCACCGGATCCAGCGGGAGCACGGGACAGACCTCCTGATCGATCAGCTCCGAGCGGCAGCCCGCCGGCGCCTCCAGCTCGCGGAGGAGCGAGCCGGGACGAAGCTGGCTGAAATCGCACAGATCCCACTCCGGTCGCGCCATCACCAGCGCGTGGGCGATCGCGCCGCCCGCCCACGGGAGACTCCCCGGGTCCAGGACGGCGTCCAGGTAATCGGTGGCGCCCGTCCCCAGCAGTTCCAGGCGGCGGAGACCACCCGCGGCGCGCAGGGAGAGCGGAACGATTCCCACCAGGAGCTCTCCGGCATGCAGGGTCAGAACGTGCGGCCGCCCCCGTCCCCGGGCGGCCCACCAGGAGAGCAGCCAATCGGGGCTCTGGAACGGCGTTGCGTTCGCGTCCCGTTCGAGGAGCGCGCACCAGGCCGCGCGGAGCGCGTGGAGCCGCGGGACGGTTCGAACCACCTCCACGCGCAGCGGACCCGGCGGCGGGACGAGGGGAGGGGACGGAGAACGTGGGATCACGCAGGAAGGTTATCCGCCGCCGCGCCCCGCGGGCCGGCACCTTTCCGTCGGCCGGGCTCCAGGGCGTACGCACCCCTCCGGGCGGCTCACCCATCACGCCGCGCCCGCAGGTACACCGCGACAGAGGGCGAGGCGACCGGTGCGCTGAACGTGATCACGATGCACCCCAGTGATCCGCAACGCCGCGTGTCCGCCGCATCTCCCGCCGCGTCCGCACGCCCTTCCCGCCGCGCGCTCCTGCGTCACGGCGCGGCGGCGCTGACCGGCGTGCTGTCCGGCGCCGCGCTCAGCGGCTGCACCGGCGCACAGGTGTCCCTCGCCCCCGGCCAGCGCCTCCTCACGGTGTGGCATCCCTGGGGCGGCGTGGCCGGCCCGCGCTTCGACCGCCTCATCCGGACGTTCGAGGAGCGCCACCCCCGGATCAAGATCCAGCCGGTCTACACGCAGAACACGCTGTCCACGAACCAGAAGTTCTTCACCGCCGTGGCGGCCGGCACGCCTCCAGACGTCACGTTCGTCGACGGCCCGCAGGTGGCGTCCTGGGCGGAATGGGGCGCCCTCGAGCCCCTCGATCAGCCCCTTCGCTCCGCGGGAATCCGAGCGGACGACTATTACCCGCCCACGTGGCGGCAGAACCTGTACCGGGACCGGGTGTGGGCGCTCACCTACTGCGCGGACCCCAACTTCGCATTCGGGATCAACCGGGAAGTTTTCCGCAGCGCGGGCCTCGATCCCGACCACATCCCCGAGAGCATCGAAGAGGTCACGGAGCTTTCGGACCGGCTCACCGTCAGCCGCAATGGCGTCATCGAGCGGATCGGTCTGATCCCGTGGGCGCAGTACGGGGCCGCGAACTCCATGTTCACCTGGGGCTGGGCGTTCGGCGGGGAGTTCTACGACGCGGCGACCCGCACCATCACCGCCGACCATCCCCGTCTGGTCCGGGCGCTCGAATGGATGGCGTCCTTCGCCGGGAAGCTCGACCCGGCTCGGATCGCCAGCCTGCAGCAGGGGTTCGGAACGGCGGAGCTGAACCCGTTCTATATCGGCAAGATGGTCATGCAGTGCCTGGTGATCGGCGAGATCGACAACATCGCCCGGTTTGCGCCCCACCTCGATTACGGGCTCGGCTTCATTCCGGCGCCGCCAGACGGCGAGCGGCGCAGCGCCTGGGTCGGCGGCTGGTGCCTGGCGATCCCGAAAGGAGCGCGCAACCGGGAAGACGCCTGGGAGTTCCTTCGATACCTCTGCCACGACGCCGAGGGGACGCGGGTGGTCGGCCGGGAAGCGGGCCTCTTCCCCGGGATGCGCCACTCGCCGTACTTCGATGAGGTGCGGCACAAGCCGCGCTATGCGGACTACTTCCGGATTCTGGAGACGACCCAGCACCAGCGGCCGGTCATGCCGGTGCAGAACTTCTACATGCGAGAGCTGGAGCGGGCCGTGGAAGCGGCGTACTACGGGCGCACCTCGCCGGCCGAGGCGCTGGCCATCGCCCGGCGGAACACCCAGGCGGAGCTGGACCTGGCCCTTTCGGGATCATGAGCCCCGGCTGCACCACGCAGCGGAAGGTGAGTGAATCGTGCAGCAAGCGAAGCAGAGCGGCCCGGCGGCGCGAGCGCGCCGGCAGTTCGCCACCGGCGTCCAGTTTGCCCTGCCGGCCGTCATCGGGCTGCTCTGGTTCACCGCGTACCCCACCCTCGCCTCCCTCTACTACAGCTTCTGCAACTACCGGGTCCTGACGCCGCCGCGCTGGGTGGGCGCCGCGAACTACCAGCACCTGGCGGCCGACCCCGTCTTCTACACGGCCGTCGGAAACACGCTGTACTACGCCGTCTTCGCCGTGCCGCTCGGCATCGTGCTGGCGCTCGGCCTGGCGCTGCTCCTCAACACGGGAGTGCGGGCGCTGCCATTCTACCGGACCTGTTTCTATGTGCCGTCCGTGGTGCCGATCGTCGCCAGCTCCGTCCTCTGGATCTGGCTGCTCAGCCCCCAGCAGGGCGCGATCAACGAGGTGCTGCGCCTGTTCGGGATCCGGGGGCCGGGCTGGCTGCAGAGCCCGGAGTGGAGCAAGCCGGGGATTATCCTCTGGAGCCTGTGGAACGTCGGCGGGGCGATGGTGATCTACCTGGCCGCGCTCCAGGACGTCCCGCGGGAGCTGCAGGAGGCCGCCAGCCTCGACGGAGCGTGCCGGTGGAGCAACTTCCGTCACGTAACGGTCCCGTTCATCAGCCCGCAGATCCTGTTCACGCTGATCATGGGGCTCATCGGCGCTTTCCAGTTCTTCACGCCGGCCTACGTGATGACCCAGGGCAAAGGCGGGCCCGTCGACTCGACGATGTTCTACGGGCTGTATCTCTTCAACGTGGCGTTCAGCGACTTCAAGATGGGGTACGCCTGCGCGATGGCATGGATCCTCCTGCTGATGGTCCTCGCGGCAACCCTGCTGATCCTGAAGTCGAGCGCGCGGCACGTCTATTACGCGGGCGGGGAGGTGGGGGAGTGACCGCCCCTCCCGTCCGCCGCTCGTTCTCGCGCGGGTCCAAGGCCCCGGGCGAGCCGCCGCGCGCCCCGGTGCGGCGACACATCGGCGACGTCGCAGTACCGCGGACTCTCTGAAATGTCCCAGGTCGTCATTCCCGCAAAACGCGCCCCCCGGCGCTCCAGATTGGCGCAGACGGTGCTGATCCAGGCCGCACTGGTCTTCTGCAGCCTGCTGTTTTCCATCCCGCTGTACTGGATGGTCGTCTCCTCGCTCAAGACGGACGCGCAGCTCCACGCCTGGCCCCCCGCCTGGTTTCCCCATCCGGTCACCTTCGAGAACTATCCGAAGGGCCTCCACTTCATCCCGTTCGCCCGGATGCTCGCCAACACCCTCGCGATCGCCTCCCTGACGGTGATCGGAACGGTGCTCTCCTGCTCCCTCGTGGGATACAGCCTGGCGACCCTGCGCTGGAAGGGCCGGGACCTTCTCTTCTACCTGCTGCTGGCCACGATGATGCTTCCCGGCCAGGTCACGATGGTCCCGCTCTTCGTCCTCTTTGCCCGGCTGGGGTGGGTGGACTCCTTCGCCCCGCTCACCGTCCCCCACTTCTTCGGCGGGGCGTTCTCCATTTTTCTGATCCGCCAGTTCTTCCTGGGCATCCCGCGCGACCTGGGCGAGGCGGCGCGCATCGATGGCTGCTCCGCGTGGGGGATCTACGCGCGGATCATCATGCCGCTGTCCCGGCCCGTCCTCGCCACCGTGGCGCTCTTCAGCTTCATGGGCGCCTGGAACGACTATATGGGTCCCCTGATCTATCTCGCGAACCCCAGGAACTTCACGCTCTCGCTCGGCCTCGCCATGTTCAACAGCCAGTACGGCTCCTACCCGGGCTGGATGATGGCGGTCACCACGGTGATGACCCTCCCTATCCTCCTCCTCTTCTTCCTCACGCAGCGGACCTTCATCCAGGGAATGAGCACTTCCGGCATCAAGGGCTGATCCACCCCTTGCGCGGCCCGGCAGCCGCCTCCAGGCCCGCTCCACGAGCACGCGCCGATCCTCCGGCCCCCGCCCTTCTCTCCTCCGTCGCCAGGCGCCGCGGAGCCTCGCAGCAACGCGCGGGGTTTATTTTCGGCCGCGACTGGTAAGAGAGATCCGGCCGCCGGCATCTCGGGAGACGTGTTCCTGGCGGCTGTCCAAGGAGGTAGCCTATCGTGAAGACTTATCGGCGCGCCTACGGCACGGGCATTCTCTTCGCCGGCGCTCTACTGCTCGGCGCCCAATCGCTCCCCGCGAGCGGGGTTCATCGTCATCTCCCGGCGCCGCGTTCGGCGCGGCACGCGGCACGCTCCCACTCGCACCGATTCCGGCGGGTCAAGCGCCGCCTCACCATCACGGGCTACTGCATCGGTCCCTGCCGCCGCTGCGAGACGTGCGGCCTCACCCGATCGGGTACCCACTGCGTCCACGGAGTAGCCGTGGCGCGCCGGGCTTGGCTGCGCGCCCTCCCACTCGGCGCGCGCGTCTACATCCCCGAATATGGCTGGGCGCGCATCGACGACGTCGGCGGGAAGGTCCGCTCCAACCAGCTCGACCTCCGGTTTGCCAACCACCGGGTCGCGCGGCACTGGGGCAAGCGCGAGATGACCGTCCTGGCGGTGTGGCCCGTGGACGGCTCCGGGTGATTCTCCGGCCGGCGGTGGGTAGCATCACTCTGGAGGAAGTCATGGCCATTGTCGCATGCACCCGGTGCGGGGCGAAGAATCGGGTCGACGAGCGGGCGAACACGCTCCGGCCGGTCTGCGGAAAGTGCGGCGCGGACCTTCCCACGGCCGGCGCGGGAGGCAAGCCCCTCACGGTAACGGACGCTACCTTTGCGCGGGACGTGCTCGCGGCGGGCGCCAGGCCCGTACTGCTCGACTGCTGGGCCCCCTGGTGCGGCCCCTGCCGGGCAATTGCGCCGGTGGTGGATCAGCTCGCGGCGGCGTCGAACGGAAGCTACGTCATTGCCAAGCTGAACGTGGACGAGAACCCGCAAACGGCGCGTCAGTTCGGCATCCAATCGATCCCCACGCTGCTCATCTTCAAGGGCGGAATGGTGGTCGACCAGCTCGTCGGCGTGCAGCCGCCGCACGTCATCCAATCGAGATTGGCCTCTCACGTGGGGTAGGGCGGGCGCCGCCGCGGCCGGCAAAGCGGGCAGCTGGTCACGCGGGCGCTGCTCCGGCGCGCGCCGGTTCCCGTGTCAACCGCGGAGCACGGGACGGGCCATTCCGGCTCAGCGCCTCATGGTCAGCTCCCGGTCGGACCGGCGGCGAGGGCCGGTGCGGGCGCCTCCAGCCATTTCCGCAGCTCGTTGCAGCGCGCGGAGAGCTCCACCTGCCAGCTTCCGTTGGAGCGCCCGCCCGCGGGCATCAGCCCGCCGATCTGCCCGTCCTTGAGGGTCTCCGTCAACTGGTAGCTGAGGGCGAACTCCCCGTAGACGGCCAGCGGGGCGGCACCCGGGTCACTCCGCGCGGCCGTGTCCAGGCCGTAATCGAGCGTGGCGAGGCAGACGGCGTACTGACCGCGGTACTCCGCGTTCAGTGCGGCCTCGGCGCTCTGCCACCCCGCGTAGCCGAAGATCGCCCAGGCGCCCAGCCGGGAGAGGACCAGGTCCTTGAACGTGGCGGCGGTGATCTGGGCGCCGTCTTTCCGCAGGGCTCCCGCCACTGCCGGCCAGACCCCCGTACGCACCTGGTCGAAATCGCCGCGTGCCGCGCGGAAGCCGTCCCGCATGGCGGGGTCGGCGTCGGGACCCTCCACCTTCAGCTCCCGTCCCAGCAGGATCAGCCGCTGCGCGGCTTCATCGGTCGCGAGGGCACGAAGCTGGAGCGCCGCGGCCACCGGCTGGGCCGCCTCCAGAGGCGCCGCGCCCACACCCAGCGCGCGGGCGAGCGCCGAGACGTGCTCGTAGCCGGGGAGCGAGACCAGCTTCCGCACGAGAGCGGTCGCTGCGCTCGCCGCGCCCGCCACCGTGTCCGGCGACGGGCCCGCGGGGCCTCCGC
>CAYQDT010000179.1:0-7035 GCA_964416225.1 uncultured bacterium | reverse complement strand
GGGGTGGGTGTACGTGGGTGAGGGGCTGCATGTCTATCCGGCCTGCAAGCTCTACTGCGTGGATGCGGCGACCGGCCGGAAGTTGTGGACCGTCACTACCAGGAGCCACACCGAGTCCAGTCCGGCGATCGCCGGCGGCCGCGTCTACTTCGGTGCGGGCGAGGACGGCGCCTACTGCGTGGATGCGAAGTCCGGCGCGGTCCTCTGGCACTTCAAGGGACGCCACATCGACGGCTCGCCGGCAGTGGCAGACGGCAAGGTCTATGTCGGAACCGGCTACGGCCTGCTGGCCGCGATCGCCCTCGACGCGGCCACCGGTGAACCCGTCTGGTCCGCCCCGAGCGATCTGCCGGTGTGGGGCGCCCCGGCGGTTGCGGGCGGAAGGGTGTACTACGGCATCGGAAATGGTGACTTTGTAAAGAGCTCGGACCACCCGCGTGGCGGCGTCCGGTGCCTGGACGCGAAGACGGGGCGCCCGATCTGGCGCAGGAGCGTCCCGGACGCCGTCCTGACCGCGGCGGTGGTACACGACGACCGGATTGCGGTCGGTTCCCGCGACGGCAACGTCTACTGCCTGGATGCGGGCTCCGGCAAGGTGCGGTGGAGCGCCGGCTGCGGCGGTCCCGTGGTGTCTTCACCCGCGGCGGATCACCAGACACTGTTCGTGGCGGGCAGCACCGGCGAGCTGCAGGCCCTCGACCTCGCGACCGGCCGGCCGGCCTGGAGGCTCGATCTCAAGCGGGAGACCGGACCGGACGTACGGATCTTCAGCAGTCCCGCGCTCTCGCGCGGCCGGCTCTACCTTGGGTCCAGCAAGTCGAAGCTCTTCTGCATCGGTGGCTGACCGGATGCCCGATTTGATCCTGGACCTGGCGGAGATCCCCGCCGATGCGCTCGCCCTCGTCGGCGGCAAGGGCCTGAACCTCGGTCGTCTCGTCCGCGCGGGGCTGCCGGTGCCGACCGGGTTCGTCATCACGACCGAGGCCTACCGCCTGCGTGACCGGGCGCCCGAGGCGGTCAGGACGGCGGTGCGCTCCGCATACGCCCGCCTCGGCGGCCGGGCCGTCGCGGTTCGGTCGTCCTCGACGGTCGAGGATCTCGAGGCCCTGAGCTTTGCCGGGCAGCACGAGACGCACCTGGGCGTCGTGGGCGAGGCGGCGCTGCTCGAGGCCGTGCGGCGCTGCTGGGCTTCCCTGTTCACGGAGCGGTCCGCGGCCTACCGGCGCGCCCAGGGGATCCCCGACGACCGCGTGGCGATGGCCGTGGTGGTGCAACTCCTGATCGACGCGGACGTGGCGGGCGTGCTGTTCACCCGCGATCCGAGTGATCTCGCGGCTCCTGCCGGCGCGGGCGAAGAGGGCTCCGGGAGCATTCTGGTGGAGGCTTCCTGGGGCCTGGGAGAGGCCGTGGTCTCCGGCAGGGTGACGCCGGACCGGTGGACGCTGGCTCACGGTACCGGCGAGGTGCTCAGCGCACGGATCGCGGCGAAGCCGATTGTAAGCACCGCCCGCGGCGAGCAGCCCGTCCCGCCGGAGCTGCAGTCCGTGCCGTGTCTCACTCCGGAGGCGCTTCGCCGGTTGGCGGAGTGGGGGCGGCGAGTCGAGGCGGAGTACGGCGTTCCCCAGGATATCGAGTGGGCGCTCCAGGGAGACGCGTGCTTCCTGCTGCAGAGCCGTGCGATCACCGCTTCCGCTGACGAGCGGGAAGCGGTGCGGCGCGAGGAGATCGCACACCTCCGGCTGCGCGCGGATCCCGGCGGGACCGTGTGGTCGCGCTACAGCCTGGCGGAAGTACTCCCGGAGCCGCTGCCGCTCACCTGGGCCTACTGGCGGGAGTTCATGTCGGGGGGCGGCGGCTACGGGAAGATGTACCGCGAGCTGGGGTACGACCCCGATCCGGCCCTCGACAGGGACGGCGTGCTCGACCTCATCGCCGGCCGACCGTACTTCAACCTGACCCGCGACAGCCGGCTCTACTTCCACCGGTTTCCGTACGACTACCCGTTCGACAAGCTCAAGGCCAACCCGGCGCTCGCCCTCTATCCGACCCCCGAAGCCAACCTCGCGCGCGCCCCCAAAGAGTTCCTGCTCCGGCTGCCGGGGATCACGCGCCGGATGCTGATGGCGGAAAAGACCCTGGAAAGAGCCGCCGGCGAGGTGCCGCAGCTCCTGGAGACCGGGGTCTTTCCGCGCATGGCCCGCTACGCGGCGGAGCAGCGTTCGACGGATCGATCCCGTTTCAACGCGGCGGAGCTGCTGCAAGCGATCGAGGCGTGCCGCGCGCTCCTCTTCGACGAGTTCCTGCCGCAGGGATTGAAGGCGAGCGTTCTCGGCGGCCTGG
This sequence comes from uncultured bacterium, assembly GCA_964416225.1. Classification (GTDB taxonomy): domain Bacteria; phylum Armatimonadota; class SYMT01; order SYMT01; family SYMT01; genus CAYQDT01. The sequence continues at coordinate 4,695 of CAYQDT010000179.1, read as the reverse complement.
CGATCCAGAAGCTGCGGCTGGAATTGACCCCGCGCCTCGGCCAAGAGGGCGCGCGCCAGAGCGTCGACCGGCTCCTGGCGGGAGCCGCGCCGCCGCCCGAGTTCGACCTCACTACCGCGCTGCGGAATCTGGCCGAGGGGCGGCTTTCGGAAGCGGAGTTTCGCCAGCGATTCGGACACCGGGGCGCGGGCGAGATGGAGCTGGCGAATCCGCGCTGGCGAGAGACCGGCCTTCCCGGCGCGGCCGTACCCGCCTCACCCGCGGAGGCGGAGCCGGAGGGGGTGGGAAGGGAGACCCTCCCGGAGGTGCAAACGCTGCTCGCTGCGACGAGGGCGGCGCGCCTGCTGGAACGAGCGCGCCGGTTCACCGCCCTCAGGGAGACCTCCAAGCACTTCTTCATGCTCGGCTACGAGGTGCTGCGAGAGCTGCTGCTGGAGGTGGGCCGCCGCACGGGCCTGGGGAGCGGCGTGTTCTACCTGGAGCCAGGCGAGCTGGGACCGGCCGTCGGCGGAGAGGACGTCGGTCCTCTCATCGCGGCCCGGCGAAAGCGGCGGGCCCTGGCGATCGGCCTGGAGGTCCCGCGGGTGGTGTTCAGCGACGATCTGGAAGCCATCGGCCGGACGCTCGCACCGCCCGCCGCGGGAGAGGCCTTCAGCGGCACCGGCGTTTCATCCGGCGTGGCGGAAGGACTCGCGCTGGTGCTCCGGAGTCCCGACCTGGCACCCGCCGAGGCTCAGGGGTTCATCCTCGTCTGCCCATCCACGGATCCGGGCTGGGTGCCGCTCTTTCTTCGGGCGCGCGGCGTGGTGCTGGAAACCGGCGGCGTGCTCTCCCACGGGGCGATCGTCGCGCGGGAGCTGGGTCTCCCCGCCGTGGCCAACATCGATGCCGCCTGTTCCGGGCTACGTACCGGTCGGCGGGTTCGGATCGACGGTGCTCTCGGAACGGTGTGGTCCATCGACGAGCGGCCGCTTCATCCGGGGGAGCAGCCAGCCCCGGCTGATTGACCGCCTGAAGTGCCGGGGAACGGCCGGTCCGCTCCACCTCGACAGAGCGGCGGTGGCCGATGCGCCGGCTCGCCGCAGACTCTACCGGCGGGCTTTTCGGCCCGACGCTCGGCCCCGGGGAGAGGGCGTGGCGTCCGCCCGGCAGAGCCGCCGTTTGACCGCTCAGTGTATATTTTGATTGGCAGCTATTCCGGAATACTTGATGAGGGCTATGGATCAGTCCGTTACCGCGCGCAACCATATCACGGTTTCCGGAAGGGGCCGGCAGCCCATGCTGTTCGCGCATGGCTTCGGGTGCGACCAGAACATGTGGCGGTTCGTGGCTCCCGCTTTCGCGGATTACCGGACCATCCTCTTCGATCACGTCGGCGCGGGGCAGTCGGATCCTGCCGCGTACCACTCCGCGAAATACAGCCGTCTGGACGGGTACGCGGCGGACGTTTTGGAGATCTGCCGCGACCTGGAGCTGCAGGACGTGGTGTTCGTGGGCCACTCGGTCTCGGCAATGATCGGGGTGCTGGCCGCCGTGCGGGAGCCCGAGCGGTTTGCCCGCCTCGTGCTGATCGGTCCCTCGCCCTGCTACCTCAACGAGGGCGACTATACCGGTGGATTCGCCCGGGAGGAGATCGAGGGCCTGCTCGACTTCCTGGACAGCAACTACCTGGGGTGGGCCCGCGCCATGGCGCCCGCCATCATCGGCAACTCCGACCGCCCCGAGTTGGGGGATGAGCTCACGAACAGCTTCTGCCGCACCGATCCGCGCATCGCGCGGGAGTTCGCCCGGGTCACCTTCTTGGCGGACAACCGGGCCGACCTGCCGAACGTGACCGTCCCGTCGCTCATCCTGCAGTGCTCGGAAGACATCATCGCCCCCCGCGTCGTGGGAGAGTACGTGCATCGACACCTCCGGAACAGCCGCCTGGTGGTGATGCGCGCGACGGGGCACTGTCCGAACCTGAGCGCGCCGGAGGAAACGATCGCGGCCATGCGCGCTTTCCTGGAGGAACCGTAGCCCGGTGACCGATCCCTCACCCAGGCTGGATGAGACGCTGCTGGCGGAAAGTGTCGAGGAGCTGTACGAGCACGCACCGTGCGGGTATTTCTCCACCCTTCCGGACGGCACGTTCGCGCGCGTCAATCAGACCCTCCTCACCTGGCTCGGTTACTCGCGCGAGGAGCTCCTGGGGCGCAGGCGGTTCCAGGACCTGCTCACGCTGGCCGGAAAGATCTTTCACGAGACCCACTACGCGCCACTGCTCCGCATGCAGGGTACGGTGAACGAGGTGGCGTTCGACCTGGTGGGGCGCAGCGGCCAGACTCTCCCGGTGCTCGTCAACACCTTTCAGAAGCGGGACGGGCTCGGAGAGCCCGTCCTCAACCGAACCACCGTCTTCAACGCCACCGACCGCCGCTCCTACGAGCGGGAGCTCCTGCACGCCCGCCGTGCGGCAGAACAGGCAGCCGAGGCCAAGGCGCGCCTGCTTGCCGTCATCAGCCATGAGATCCGCTCACCCCTCAGTACCATCACGATGCTCGCCGAGATCCTGCAGCAGACCGGTGGGGACGAGCGGCAGCAGAAACAACTGCTCCGGCTCAAGTCCGCCTCCCAACACCTGGCGGAGCTGGTGAACGATTTGCTGGACTACAGCAAGCTGGAAGCGGGGAAGATGGCGCCGGATCGCCGCGAGTTCAGTATCGTTGACCTGGTGGAGAGCGTGAGCCAGCGCCTCCAGAGCCGCGCCGAACAGAAGGGACTGGCGCTGCTGGTCGAGATCGATGAGACCGTGCCGGACCGGCTGCTCGGAGACCCGCTAAAGCTGGGCCAGGTGCTCACCAACCTGATCGGCAACGCCGTCAAGTTTACGGAAGCGGGTTCTGTCCGCGTATCGATCGCGGTCGGCGAAGCGCATCCGGGTGCCGTTTCGATCGAGGTGGCGGTCCGGGATACGGGCATCGGCATCCCTCCGGAACGCCTGCCGGACATCTTCGAGGAGTTTACGCAGGCGTCGCCCGAGATCACGGCCAGGTACGGCGGAACCGGTCTCGGGCTGACCATCACCCGGAAGCTGCTCCAACTGCTCGGCAGCGACCTGACGGTGGAGAGCACCCCCGGTGCGGGCTCCACGTTCTCCTTCCGACTGCGGGCCGACACCCCGGCCTCCCCGGGCAGCGCGCCGCGCGGGTGATCCGCTCCCGAGCGGGCCGCCGCCAACGATCGGGCGCCGCCGGTGCTCCGCGTCCCGGATCGGTGCACGCGGCATGTCCACACGGTCCGAGAAGCCCGGCCGGAGCCAGGCCGCGGTTGTCGAAGCGCCGCTCTTTGCTTCCGGACCCGGCGCACGGGGTGAACGGTTCCGGCAAGCCCGGGAACGGTTGGGCTGGGTCGTGCCCGGCCCGTGGATCGACCAGCGGTTCAACCGTCGTCGGGACAGGGTATGAATAGGAAGCTGTGATACCTTCCCGCGTTTCCGGCCACCTCCATGCCCCGTCGCCGCCTGTTCGGACTCTCCGCCGCACTCGTCGCGCTCCTGGCCGTGTCACAGCTCGGCTTCCGTGCCGCGGCGTTCCTGCGGCAGCGATCCCTGGACGCCGCTCTCCTGGAAACCACCGCCACCGGCGCCGGCTTCCGCGTCCCGGCGCTGCTGGCGCAGGGCGCCGACCCGAACGTGCGCGACCCCGATCCACGCCACGGAGGCACCACGCCGCTGCTTAACGCCGTGCGGATGCTGGAGACGGATGCGGCGCGGGCGCTGCTGGCCCACGGCGCGGATCCCAACGCGGCGGACAGCGGCGGCTGGACTCCGCTCATGTGGGCCGTGGCCGCAGGTGACGGGAATCACGGGACGGTGTCGGCGCTCCTCCGGGCGGGCGCGGACCCCGGGCGCATCTCCCCGGCGAACGGGGAGAGCACGCTGCAGATCGCCCGCCGCTTCCACCATCCCGAGTCCGCCCTCCTGCTGGTCCGGGCCGGGGCCCGCCGCTGACACCGTCGGCGGAGCAGCGATCGACGCGAATGCGCCCCTGCGTCGATAGAAGACGTGTTGGCGGTGTATCACCGCCCCTATGACCCGCTGCAGCCGGTGATCTGCCTGGACGAGACCAGCAAAAGCTTGCACGCGCACTGCCAGGAGCCGCAGCCCCTGCGACCCGCAGTGGGAGAAAAGCCCGCGCGTCCCCCGCGGGAAGAGTACGAGTACCTCCGGAACGGCACGGGCAATCTCTTCCTGTGGTTCGAACCCCTGGCGGCACGGCGCCGGGTCAAAGCGACGGAGCGCCGTACCCGCGTGGACCGGGCGGAAGTGCTCCGCGAACGGCTGGACGTACATTATTCCCACGCGGAAAAGCTGGTGCTGGTGGGTGCCCTTTGGGCGGCGATAACCTGAACACCCACACCCTCGGCTCCCGCTACGAGGCGTTTCCCGCGGCGGGAGCCCGGCGGCTGTCCGAAAAGCTGGAGCTCCATTACCCCCAAGCACGGGAGTTGGCTGAACACGGCCGAAATCGAATTGTCCGTCCTGGCGCGGCAATGCCTGGGACAGCGGCTCCCCAGCCGCGCCGAATTAGCCAGCCAGGTAACCGTCTAGGCTGCGGAGCGGAATGCCCCGGCGGCGCGGCTGGAATGGCACTTCACCACCGCGGATGCGCGTGTCAAGCTGAAGCGCCTCTTCCGAACACTTAGTGATTGCCA
>CAYQDT010000178.1:0-7046 GCA_964416225.1 uncultured bacterium | reverse complement strand
GGCGCGGAGAATGACGACGACAAGTGGTCGATGACGAACCACGCCTTTTCGGGGCTCTGCGTGCTCTTTCTGGTGGCCTGCTCCGTGGTTCAGGCCAACGCACAGCGGCCGCCGTGGTTGATCCGCTATGGAACCGCACTGGTGTGGCTGGCGCTCTTCCTCTTCCTCTTCATCCGAGCCGACCGATCGTCGTGGCCTCTGGGCAGGCTGAGCTGGTGGGATGGCTTCCGGGAAGTCGATACCGCGGCGCACCGCCTCGGTGAGTTTCTGATCCTGAGCATCGGTATCGGAGACTTCGTCCGGATCCGGCGTGGCTGGACCGTGAACCCAAGGCTGAGCCGCTGGGCGCTGCTGGTGATTGGTCTCGGAGGCAGCGCGATGCTGTACACGCACTTCCACTCCACGCTCGATCCCGTCCACTATGCGATGGTGTGGCGCATGAATGTGCAGCACTTCTTGATGGCCACCTGTGCGCTGCTCTTCACCCTCACCAAGTTCGTGTGGGACACGTGGCAGGCGCCCAAACGTGGCGGGCAATACCTCTGGCTCGGCGCCCTGGCCTGCCTCGGCGTACTCCTGACGCTCTATGTCGAATAAGCGGACCCGGACGCGCCGCAACAGACTTCGTCCCCTCTCCGGTGCCGCCGCCGGAGAGCCTCGACAGCCCGCGCGGCCGGGGCGTCACCAGACGTCGAGCGGATAGAGGGGCCGGCGCACGTTCCGGTATAGCAGCGGCTCCGCCGGCTCCCCGAGCGTCGGGGTCCCTCCACCCTGCGCGGGAGCCGCGGCGGAAAGCCGCTTCCGATCGTTCCAGGCGGCCTCGGCGAGGAGCTGCGATACGTCCGCGGCCAGATCCGGATCGCCATCCGAGATCGCCAGGAATCCGGGCCCCATCCGCGGTGCGTCCGCAAACGGGAAGCCCACCGCCGTACAGGCGCGCAGCATGCCGGGCGCCGCCTCCAGGCTCCGCGCGGTGGCCAGCAGCTCACCCAATGCGGCGTCCGCGGCTCGCTCCCCCAGCCGCGGCGGCATCAGCGGCGGCTTGGCGAGCGCCATCACCGGACGGAGCTCATCCCGAATCATCCGTTCCAGCAGCACCCCACACTCGTGGCCGAGTGCCGCGCGGTCCGTCCCGTACGCGGCGCCGCCGATCAGGAGATCGCAGGTCGCCACCATCAGCGGTGACAGGTTCGCGCGGAGGTCGAACGTGGCGACGACGGGCACGCCGGGGGGAAGGCAAGAGCGCACCTCCGCCAGGAGGACGCCCTCAGCATCGTCCTCCCGCTCGGCCGACATGGCTCCATGGAGCACGAGCAGCACGCCGTCGACCGGCTCGACGGCGTGGATGGCGGCCTTCAGTCGCTCGGTCAGCTCGGTGAAGCAGGAATCACTCAGCGGCCCGCCCGGCCCCGCGCGGGCATACAATGCCGGTACGGGAGAAAAGGCAAGGCTGCCGGAGGCCCGGATGAAGCCGGCGAGCACCTCTTCCGCGGCAGGAGGCTCCCCGGGCCACTTCCGCGCATCCAGCAGCAGCTCACGCTCGAAATCGGACACGGTCGTCAGGGTGGGCGCAAACGCGTTTGACTCGTGGATCACCCCTCCGACGGCAATACGGAGTTTTGGCTGACGACCCGGGCCTCGTTCCATAGCCGCGCTCCACCTGCTCGGGCGCTCCATCCCCCAGCGGCCCTTACCGAAGCGTCGCGCCGCCCTTTAGAGGAAGTCGCGGGTTGGCATGCTCCACGCGCGCCCGCACCGGGTCCTGCGAGAGATAGGCGCCGATCGAGTCCAGGTCTTGGTCCGAAAGTTGATCAGGGGGATACTTGGGCATCCCGCTGTTGGGGGGGCGAACGGCCCCGCGGACGTACGCCTTGTACCGGTCGTAGAAGCTCATCTGCTCCAGCTCCGCGTGCCCCGCCACGTCGCCGGGAAGCGACTTGGTGCCATAGCCGCTGAGATCCAGCTTGTCCCCACTCGTGTAGTCCGCATAGGCGTTGTGGCACGCCGAGCACGGAACCGGCCTGGCAGCGTTGAAAGCCGTCTTTCCGGATGCCACCAGGCGTGGGTCCAGTGCCTTCTCGCCGCCGTCCGTGAAGCGGCCGAAGAGGCTGTTGCGGGGAGTGGCATTCGTATGGAGCACCAGTGCCCCCCGGATGCCGAGCCCAAGCACCCCCAGCAGCCCGATACTCAGCACCCCGAGCATGAGCGGCCGGTGGCGCGCGCGGCGCTCGGGGTGGCGGTCGATCCAGGGTGCCAGAGCCACGAACGTCATCGCGACGCCCGGGATCAGGAGCGCCGGGACCCACGAGGGGATGGCGTCCAGCCCGCGGATATGGCCGAGATCATTCACCAGCTGGAACAGGAACAGGAAATACCATTCCGGGTGCGGATGGTAGGTACCGTCCGACGGGTTGGCCTTGAACTCCATCTCGATAGGGCGGACCCACGCGAGGAGAAACAGTGTCGCGAAGACGGCCAGGATGGCGACCGCGTCTTTGAAGAGCTGGTGGTCCACGTAGCGGCTCACCGACGGCGTCGTCTCGCCGACGCGGGAGCCGGGCGGCGTCGGGCCCTTGCGCCAGGCCAGCAGCAGGTGCCCCTGGGTAACCAGCAGCACGAGCATCGGCAGCAGGAGCGCGTGGATGGCGTAGAAGCGGGTGATGGTGAGTGCGCCGATCTCCGAGCCGCCGCGAAGCAGGATGAGGAGCGCCGGGCCGAAGACGGGGACGCCGCCCGCGTACTTGGTGCGCACGATCGTGGCCCAGTATGCGTTCTGGTCCCACGGGAGGAGGTAGCCCGTAAAGCCGAAGCCCAGCACCAGGGTCAGGAGGACGATGCCGGAAAGCCAGATCAACTCACGCGGAGGCTTATAGGCGGCCTGAAAATAGGTCCGCACCAGGTGCAGGAACAGCACGATCACCAGGGCGCTGTCCGCATACCGGTGCACGCCGTGCACCAGCCGCCCCATCGGGAGGCGGTCGATGTAGCGCACCGTCTCATATGCTGCGTCCGGGTGGGGCGAGTAGTACATCGCCAGGAAGATCCCGGTGAGTGCCTGGATGGCGAGAATCGCCACCGCCACCGCACCAAGAGTATTCAGCCATCCGACCCCTTTCGGAAGCGGCTTATTCCAACCTTCCAGCGTGGTGTGATCAACCGTGGTTCGATCGTGAAGCCAATCGCGAAGCGGGAGCGCCATACGTTACGCCTCCCTCACTTCCAGCTTCCCGTCGCTCGTCGTACGGGAATCCAGCTTCTTCAAAGGCTCCAGTGCGGGACCCTTCAGGACCTTACCGCCCGCGTCGAACTCCGCTCCATGACATGGGCAAAAAAACCGCTGGATGTCCGGCATCCACGTGACGCCGCAGCCCAGGTGGGTGCACTCCGTGGAGATCACGGCAAACGCCGGACCCTCCTTGCGGACGAGCACGCGCCGCGTCCGGCTGGCCTGGTACCACCCATCCTGATACTGGTAGGAGTACTCGGTGTTCCGGGGCTGGTCCCCAAAGTCGCTGACGGGACCCACCTCGACCCAGTTCTCGCCTTCGCCGGTGCGCGGCCCGCGGATCAACGGCGCGGCGAAGAGGGCACCGATGGGAAATCCCACCAGGGCGCCAATCAGGCCTCCTACCAGAGCCGTGAGTCCAAGGAAGCTTCGCCGGGGGCCGCCCTGCGGCGCTTCCTCGGACTCACCCCCGGGCTGATGACCTGTCTTCGCCACGCATCCACTCCTTCAACCCGCCTGCGCCATGCCGGAATGGCCTCGGCGGCTGCGGTGTTTCATCGCTAAGAGTATCTAAGACCCAGTGCGAGCGGGCCATTCTCCCTCCGCACGGTGAGATCGGCCGCCGGTCCGCACCGGCCTCTCGCTGCGGCGGCGCGGCGCATGCGGGTGCGGGGCCTTCCCTGGCGCCAGGATACCCGTAGCGTTGGACCACGCCCGGAGGTCCGGCCCGCATCCACGCGTCATCCGTCCCGTGCGAGAGCGCCGGCTGGTAGGAGTCGGTGGGTCACGCTCCGTTGGTTGGCCTTTTATTGCCGGGGATTGGGGTTCCGGGACCGCCGTGCCCGGGGTCTGATCTGCGGCTCCGGCAGCAGGCGCTGCAGCCCGGCATGCGGAGCAGGGGCGTGCATCCGATCGGAGCGACCACCGCCGATCCGGAGCAACCATCGGCGGTCCAGGCATCGCGTCCGCAGTGCGGCGTGAGAGCCCTCGCCGCTGACTCTCCAACGCGGCCGGGGTGAGAGCCGCGCTTCGCCGGGTGACGTTGCTTACCCCCGGCAACGCCCGGATCCGCCTGTACGGCGCCGCGCGGAGCTACCGGAATGGAGCGCCGGCTACCGGCCCGGCACCGCATCAACCGAAGACGGCACGGAAGCGGCGGCTGCCTGGAGAAAGCCGGTGCCGCGGCGGCCGCGCGACCGGCCTGCCCGGGCTACTGCAGGAGGGCCTGGATCGGGGAGCCCTGCGAGAGCGGGTAAGGGCGTCCGGCCGGATCGTGGATCAGGGTCCGCGGGTCAACTCCCAGCGCCCACAGGAGGGTTGCCGTGATATCCGCCGGCGAAACGGGATTCTCCACCACCTCCGCGGCGGTGCGATCCGTTCGACCGTAGAGCGCCCCGCCCGGAATCCCGGCGCCGGCCAGCAGCATCGTGTTGGCGTACGGCCAGTGCTCTCGGCTCGCCCACTCGCTGATGCGTGGAGAGCGCCCAAACTCACCCAACCACAGGACGAGCGTTTCGGCCAGCATCCCACGCGTCTCCAGATCCTCGATCAACGCGGAGAGCGTCTGATCGGCCCGCGGCAGCAGCTCGTCCCTCGTGAGCGGAAAGTGGTTTCGATGGGTGTCCCATGGGTTGTTCGCCAGCCGTTTCCCCTGCCCATCCGCCCAGTCCTGCGTCTCTTTCCCCCAGTAGACGGTCACGAAGCGGGCGCCCGCTTCCACGAGTCGCCGCGCCAGCAGCACACTCTGCCCGTGCCGGTGACGCCCGTAGCGGTCCCGGACGGCCCGCGGCTCCCGGTCCAGATCGAACGCTTCGTGGAGGCGCGGTTGGGAGAGCAACGCCAGAGCCTGCCGTTGAAAGTCATCGGCGCTCCCGGCTTCCGCGCACCCTCTCAGAAGCGACAGCCGGCCATCGAGGCGCTCCAGTAGGCGGGTGCGGCGCTCCAGACGGGCGGCACTCTGCCCCGGGCGGAGCTGCACCTCCGGCTTCATCACCTCCGCCTCTGGCGTGACGGTCACCCGGAACGGATCCCGCGTGGTCCCAAGGAAGCCGGCGTTCTGTCCGGGAAGAATGCGCGCGCCCATCCGCATCGTTTCCGGCAGCTCGATCACCGCGGGCATCGGGGACGGGGCGCGGGTCACGGCGCCGTACGCCGCACCGACCTGCGGAAAATCGGTTCCGTCGACGGTGAGGTCTCCACGTGAGCTGGGATGCCGGTAACCGGTGAGCGTCTGGTAGACGGCCGGGTCATGGACCAGCTCCTCGTGGCATACGGACCGCACCTGGGCGATCCGGTGCATCTGGCGCGCGATGCGCGGAAGATGCTCGCACACGTGGGTGCCGGGAACCGACGTGGGGATGGACCCGAACGGCCCGCGGATCTCCGACGGAGCATCCGGCTTGAGATCGAAGAGATCGATGTGGCTGGGCCCGCCATCCATGAAGAGCAGGATGCATGCTTTTGCCCGAGCTCGAGAGCCGGCGTGTGCGGCCGTGGAGCCAGGGGAGGAAAGCCACAGGCTTCCCAGCTGCACCGTTCCAAACCGCAGCAAATCTCGACGGAGCATCAGCGCCAGTCCGTTCCACGTGTGCGACGCCTGCTGTGACAAGCCGCGGCGGGCGGGGTTGCCGGAAAAACATCAAGGGTCTACCCGAGGTTGGGTAGACCCTTGATGTTTTTAGCCGTGGGAGCCGATCTAGGCCGGCTCGGGACGCGGTCGCAGCGGCGGCGCCTGCGGAGCGCGCTTCTCCGGCTCGACCGGCGCGCTCGGAGCGGCCGGCGGGCTCGGGTTCTTCGACGACGGCGAAGGCAGCGGCTCGCCCTTCAGCAAGGCCAGGAACTCCTCGCGGCCGATCGTCTCCCGCTCCAGCAGCACCTCGACGATGCGCTCCATCAGCTCGCGGTTGTTGGAGAGGATCTCCTTGGCCTTGGCATAGCTCTGGTCGATGATCGAGCGTACTTCCTCGTCGATCGACTTCGCCACGTCTTCCGAGTAGTTCCGGTCTTCCATCACGTCGCGGCCCAGGAACGGGTTTCCGTGCCGGTGGCCGAACTTGAGCGGCCCAAGGCGCTCGCTCATGCCATATTCCGTCACCATGTCCCGGGCAAGATGCGTTGCGCGCTCCAGGTCATTGCTGGCGCCCGTGGTGATCTCGCCGAAGACCATCTGCTCGGCGACGCGGCCTCCCAGCAGGCCGGTGATCTCGTCGAGCAGCTCGCTCTTGCTCGCCAGATACCGATCTTCCGGCGGCAGGCTCCAGGTGATACCCAGGGCCATCCCCCGCGGAAGGATCGTCACTTTATGAACCTCGTTCGGGTGCGGGAGCACTTCCTGCACCAGCGCGTGGCCCACTTCGTGGTAGGCGATGACCTTCTTGGTCTTCTCGTTGATGACGCGCGTCTTCCGCTCGGGACCCGCCACCACCCGGTCGATCGCCGAGTCGAAGTCATCCATGAAGATCTGCTGCTTGTTCTCGCGCGCCGCCTTCAGGGCCGCTTCGTTGACCATGTTGGCCAAGTCCGCACCCGTGAAGCCGGGCGTGCGCCGGGAGAGCACGTCCAGATCCACCTCTTCGGCAATCGGCTTGCCCTTGGTGTGCACGTCCAGGATCTTCCGACGGCCCGCAACGTCCGGGTTGTCCACCACCACGCGGCGATCGAACCGTCCGGGGCGAAGGAGCGCCGGATCCAGGACGTCCGGGCGGTTCGTCGCGGCAATCAGGATCACGCCGCTGTTCGGGTCGAAGCCGTCCATCTCCACCAGGAGCTGGTTGAGCGTCTGCTCCCGCTCGTCATGCCCGCCGCCGAGGCCCGCGCCCCG
>CAYQDT010000177.1:5582-7076 GCA_964416225.1 uncultured bacterium | reverse complement strand
TCGTGACCATGCAGAACCACTACAACCTGGTCTACCGGGAAGAGGAGCGGGAGATGATCCCCCTCTGCCTGAGTGAGGGGATCGGGCTGCTGCCCTGGAGCCCGCTGGCGCGCGGCTTCCTGGCGGGCAACCGGCGCCCCGGCGACTTTGGCGATACAACGCGGGCGCGGACGGATGAGTTTGCCCACAAGCTCTACTACGGAGAGGATGACTTTGCCGTGGTGGAGCGCGTCCGGGAGATTGCCGCGCGGCGCGGCGTTTCGAACGCGCAGGTTGCCCTCGCGTGGCTGCTCGAGCGGCCGGGGGTCACCGCGCCGATCGTCGGCGCCAGCAAGATGCCGCATCTCGAGGACGCCGTCCACGCGCTCGACCTGAAGCTCACGCCGGAGGAGGTGCAGACGCTCGAGGAGCCTTACCGCCCGCACCCGGTGCTCGGTCACGGCTAGCCGGAAGATCCACTCCCGCCTGGAGGTGCCACCCGCGCCTCCAGGCGCAGGGATGTTTCACCGGGACCCGCGCTGGGTGTCATAACCCGGGACCCCGGGCCCGGGCCGCGCACGACTCGCTCGACACCGCCCGGCGCGGGAGACGCCGGAGGCGTGTCGCCCGGCCGTATCCGGGGCCACCGGTATCGAGACCTGTGCACCGCATGGAGCCACCGACCCATCTTCTGATGCGCGAGAACCTCCTGAGGCGGCTCGCTCGGATTGAAGCTCCCGCCATCCGCACCGCGGCCGCGGCCGTCGTTCCGATGGTGGCCGGGCAGATCGTCGGCCGCCCGGACGTGGGTGTGATGGTCGGCCTCGGCGGGCTGTACGTCTCCATCACCGAGAAGCCGGGAGCATCTCTGCGCAGCTTTCTGGCGGCCACGGTCGGGGTCGCCGCGAGCGCCGGCGTCGCCAGCCTTTTCGACCAACACCACGGCAGCACCATCGCGCCGATCGTGGTGATTGCCTTCGCCGCGGGAATGCTGCGCGCGTATGGCGAAGTTGCCGGGCAGATCGGCTTTGCGATGGCCCTGGTGTTCGCCGTGGGGATCGGCCTGCCGGCGCGGCCCGGAGTGGCCCCGGAGCACATGCTGGAGTTTGCCGCGGGCGGGCTCTGGTCCACGCTGCTCACTCTGATTCTCTGGCAGTGGTGCCCCGCCGAGGGGGACCCGGATCAACCGCTCTGCGGCTTTCCCGGAACGGCGGAGACGTCCGCGGGCGGTGACCCGCTGGCGAGGCTTCGCGACGAGCTCACGTGGCGGTCGCCGGTGCTTCAGCATGCCCTCCGGTTCGCGCTGGTGGTGGGCATCGCGACGACCTGTTACGAGTTCCTCCGCCTGGAGCGAGGATACTGGCTGATCATCACGACGATGGTGATCATGAAGCCCGAGTTTTCGGATACTCACCGGCGTGCGCTCGAGCGCGTGCTCGGTTCGGTGGTGGGCGGCGTGCTGGCGCTCCTGCTGGCCGTCGCCGTCCGCAACCTGGTCGCGCTCGATCTCCTGCT
>CAYQDT010000177.1:0-5572 GCA_964416225.1 uncultured bacterium | reverse complement strand
GGTGCTGCTCAGCGTCCTCGCGTACTCCCAGCTTTCGACCCACTATGGCCTCTACGTGGTGTTCCTCACCCCATTCGTCGTCCTGATGATCAACACCGCCTCTCCGGGGGACTGGCACGTGGCGCTGGTGCGCATCTATGACAACGTGGCGGGCGGCGCGCTCGCCTGGATGATCGCCTACCTCCTGCGCCCGCGCGGCGCCGGAGAAGGGGGCACTCCCGCCGCATCCGGCCGCATCTGACGGAACCCGCCTCCGATCGGACACCAATGGTGGGCGATCGGGCCCGCCCGTCGTAGCATGGAGGTATGACAGCGGCGAAGCATCGTGGGGAGCGTACCCTGGTGGACCTGGATCCGTGGCTGGAGCCGTATCAGGGCTCTGTCGGGGCGCGAATCCGGCGAGCGGAAGAGGCTCTAGCAGCGTTGGGGGCAACCGGTGGGCTACTGGGCGAGATCAGCACGGGACACCATTACTTCGGCCTGAACCGCGGGGAGCGGGAGGGCCGGCCGGGCGTCTGGTACCGCGAGTGGGCTCCGGGCGCCGGAAGGCTGGCGCTCATCGGCGAGTTCAATGGGTGGGACTGCGCCGCGAACCCTCTGGAGCGGGACCCCTTCGGCGTCTGGAGCACGTTCCTTCCCGACGCCGAGTATGCGGGAAGGCTGGTACACGGGGGACTCGTAAAGGTCCGTGTCGCCGCGGCGGGCGAAGAGCGCGACCGGATCCCCGCTTACATCCGCCGGGTGGTGCAGGACCCGCAGAGCGGGGCGTTCACCGGACAGTACTGGGCTCCCCACCACCCGTTCCAATTCCGGCACCCGCCGCCGCCGCTCCGGCATGGCCTGCGCATCTACGAATCACATGTCGGGATGGCGCAGGAGGAGCCGCGCGTGGGCACCTTCCTTGAGTTCGCCGAAAAGATCCTGCCCCGGGTGCGCGACCTCGGTTACAACGCGATCCAGTTGATGGCGGTCCAGGAGCACCCGTACTACGGCTCCTTCGGCTACCACGTCAGCAGCTTCTTCGCCGTTTCATCCCGGTTCGGCACCCCCGAGGAACTGAAAGAGCTGATCGATACCGCCCACGGAATGGGAATCCGCGTGCTGCTGGATCTGGTCCACAGCCACTCCGTCCGTAACCTGCAGGAGGGACTGAACCGCTTCGACGGCACGGACTACCAGTATTTCCACGCCGGGCCCTTGGGCGAGCACCCGAGCTGGGATTCCCTGCTCTTCGACTACGGCAAGTATGAGGTGCGGCGGTTTCTCCTGAGCAACGTCCGGTACTGGCTGGAAGAGTTCCGCTTCGATGGGTTCCGGTTCGACGGCGTGACCAGCATGCTCTACCGGGACCATGGCCTTTCCACCGAGTTCTCCGGCTACGACGCGTACTTCGGCGCGAACGTCGACGAAGACGCGGTGACGTACCTGCAGCTTGCGAACGAGCTGGCGCATCGTGTCGCGCCGGCGTCGATCTCGATCGCCGAGGAGTATTCCGGCATGGTGGGTCTCGCGCGACCGGTCCGTGAAGGCGGCCTGGGCTTCGACTACCGCCTCGCCATGGGCGTGCCGGACTTCTGGATCCGCACCCTCAAGGAGGAGCGGGACGAAGAGTGGAACCTGCATTCCCTCTGGCATGAGCTCCTCAACCGGCGTCACGGGGAGAAGCACGTCGGCTACGCGGAGAGTCATGACCAGGCACTGGTGGGAGACAAGACGCTGGCGTTCCGCCTGATGGACGCCGAGATGTACACCCACATGAGCCGCGGATCCCAGAGCATGGTGATCGACCGGGGCCTCGCGCTCCACAAGCTGATCCGACTGCTCACCTTCAGCCTGGCCGGCGAGGCGTACCTCTGCTTCATGGGGAACGAGTTCGGGCATCCGGAATGGGTCGACTTCCCCCGCGAAGGCAACGGCTTCTCCTTCCACTACGCGCGCCGCCAGTGGTCTCTCGCCGACCATACGGAGCTTCGCTATCACGGGCTGCAGGAGTTCGACCGGGCCATGCTGCAGCTCGACGAGCGGTTCGACGTGCTGACGGATCCGCTCATCGAGCAGCTGGCGCTGCGCGAAGACCTCCGCGTGCTGGTCTACCGGCGCGGCCCGCTGGTGTTTGCCGTCAACCTGCACCCCAGCGAGTCATTCGCCGGACTGCGCATTCCGGTACCGGACCGCGCGGACTACCGGCCGGTGCTGGATTCCGACGACGCCCGGTTCGAGGGTCTCGGCCGCGTGGAGCCCGATGTCCGGTATCCGTACCAGGAGGTGCCGCTCTTCGGGCGTGCCGGCAGCATCCAGCTCTACCTCCCCGCACGAACCGCCCAGGTACTGGAGCCGGTCGGGCCCGGACCGGCGGCCTGACGGCCGGGATTTCCGTGCGCCGCTTCCGCGAGTCGCCGGCGAGCAGCGGGCGGTGACCGCCCTCCCGGGCTCAATTCCGGCTCGGGGAGGGCGGAGGAACGAGGATACCGGGGCCTGCGCTGCGAACGGGTGAGCGCAGCGCAGGCGCGGCCCCACGCGGTCGGAACCACCGCTGATCCCACGCGGCCCGACCACTCCTTTCGACCACGCGGAACACACCATGCAGGTCCTCACCCTCATTCTGGCCGGCGGCGAGGGCAGCCGCCTGAGCATCCTGGCGGAAAAGCGGGCAAAGCCGGCGATGCCGTTCGCCGGAAAATACCGCATCATCGACTTCGTCCTCTCCAACTGCTCCAATTCCGGCCTCGCGGACATTGCGGTCCTCACCCAGTACCGCCCCCATTCGCTGATCGAGCACATCGGCACGGGCCGCCCGTGGGACCTGGACCGGAACCGCGGCGGCGTGCGAGTCTGGCAGCCCTACCGCGGCCGGAACGATCAGGACTGGTATCGCGGCACGGCGGACGCGCTCTACCAGAACCGGAACTTTATCCGCTCCGCGAAGCGAGACACGCTGCTGGTCCTCTCCGGGGACCACATCTACAAGCAGGACTACCGCGCGATGCTGCGCCGCCATGAAGACACCGCCGCGGACCTGACCGTCGCCGTCATGGAGGTTCCCGCGGAGGAGGCGGACCGGTTCGGGATCATGAAGACAGCGCCGGACGGACGAGTCGTGGAGTTCCATGAGAAGCCGAAGACCTTCCAGGGAACCCTCGCGTCCATGGGCATCTACGTCTTCCGCACGGAGCTGCTCCTGCAGAAGCTCGAAGAGGATGCGCACGATCCGGCCTCCGACCACGACTTTGGAAAGAACATCATCCCGTCGATGATTCAGGAGTCCCGGGTCTTTGCCTACCCCTTTTCCGGATACTGGGCGGACGTCGGCACCATCCCCGCCTACTGGCAGACCCATCAAGATCTATTGGAAGACCGCCCCGCGCTGGATCTGTACGACGAGAACTGGACGATCCACACCCGCAGCGAGGAGCGCCCACCCGTCAAGATCCTGCCTCGTGCGGACGTCTCCCGGGCGTTCCTTTCGAACGGCTGCGTGGTTTGCGGCACGGTGGTCAACTCCGTGCTGTCGCCGGGGGTGGTGGTGGAAGCGGGAGCGGAGGTGCGGGATTCGATCATCATGACGGACGCCGTCATCCGCGCCGGAGCGCGCGTGGATCACTGCATCTTCGACAAGCGGGTGATCGTGGGGGCGAACGCGGTAGTGGGCTGCGGATCGGAGCACACGCCGAACGACCGGGAGCCGGACAACCTGCGGTGCGGGATCACGGTGGTCGGCAAGGAGGCGCAGATCCCGGAGGGCGCCCGCATCGGGCGCAACTGCCGAATCGACTCGCGGACCCGGGCGGAGCACTTCCCTTCAGGCGAGCTTCGCAGCGGCGAGTGCATCTGCAAGAGCGACGAATGAAGGTTCTGTTCCTCTCCGCCGAAGTTGCTCCGTTCGCCAAAGCCGGGGGTCTGGGGGATGTTGCTGCCTCGCTGCCGGCGGCGCTGCGCCGTCTGGGACATGAGGTCCGCGTGGTCATGCCGCGCTACGGGCAGATCGATCCGGAACGGTGGGGCCTCACCCCGGCTCTCGCTCCGTACCGCTTCCCGGCCGCTTACGAAGTCATCACTGCCTCGCTGCTCCACACGCGTGGGGACGACGGGGTGCCGGTCTACTTCGTCGACGTGCCGTGGCTCTTTGGCGAGCGCCCCTCGATGTACGGCCACGGCGACGACCCGCGCCGGTTCGTCCTGTTCTGCGCGGCCGCGCTTGCGGCGATGGAGCGCCTTGATTGGAAGCCGGACGTGGTGCACGCCAATGACTGGCACACCGCGCTGGTCCCGGCGATGCTGCGCGGCGGGCGCGCCGGATCCCATTTCCTGGGCACCGCGAGCGTGCTCACCATCCACAACCTCGCCTATCAGGGCTGGACGGAGCGGCGGGCGCTGGACGGCGCCGCGGCATTCCTTCCCCACTGGGTGACCGGGGACTGGGTGAATCTCTTTTCCCTCGGCCTCAGCACCGCGGACCTGGTCACCACCGTCAGCCCCACCTACGCGCGGGAGATCCTCACTCCAGAGTACGGCGAAAGCCTGGACGGGCTGCTCCGGTCGCGCGAGGACCGGCTGCACGGCGTACTGAACGGCCTGGATCTGGAGCGCTTCGACCCCGCCACGGACCCGGCCATCGCCGCGCATTATTCGGCGGAAGACCCTGGCCCGAAGGCCACCTGCAAGCAGACGCTCCAGCGGGAAGCGGGCCTTCCGGAGCGCGCCGACGCGCCGCTCCTCGCGATGGTGACGCGGCTCGTCGACCAGAAGGGGTCGGATCTCGTGGCGGGCATCGAAGAGCAGCTCCTCCAGGAAACCGACGTTCAGTTCTGCGTGCTCGGAACCGGGCAGCCCCGCTACGAGGCCCTCCTTTTGGGGCTCCAAAACCGGTACCCGGACCGGGTCCGGGCTTGGCTGAAGTTCGATGCGGACCTGGCGCAGCGCATCTACGCCGGAGCGGACCTGTTCCTGATGCCCTCCCGCTTCGAGCCATGCGGCCTCGGACAGTTGATTGCCATGCGGTACGGGACGGTGCCCGTGGTGCGGGCAACCGGGGGGCTGGCGGACACCGTCCGGGAGGGCCCTACCGGGGATCCGCAGACGGGGTTCGTCTTCTGGGAGTACGAGCCGGCGGCCCTGCTGGCGGCCATCCGCCGCGCGCTGGATGCCTACCGACAACCGGATGAGTGGGAGGCGCTCGGGCGGAACGGCATGCGTCAGGACCACTCCTGGAGCCGCTCGGCGACCATCTATGCGGAGCTGTACGCCCGCGCAATGGAGCTCCATTAGCCCGACTGCCCTCGGGGGCGCCGCCCCTCCGGGCGTCCGCGGGCGTGCTACTCGGGGTCCGCGGCGTACTGGTAGCCGACGCCGCGGACGGTGAGGATGCGGGTCGGATGCCCGGGATCCCGCTCCACCCGCTGCCGGAGCCAGCGGATGTGCACCTCCAGCGTCCCGTCATCGGCGTGTTCGCGCTCGCTCCAGACCTGCTCCATGAGGCGGCTCCGCGGAATGACGCGCCCCGGATTCGAGATCAGGATCCGGAGGAGTTCGAACTGCTTCGGACGCAGGGTCACCGGCTCACCGTCGCAGAGCA
>CAYQDT010000176.1:0-7093 GCA_964416225.1 uncultured bacterium | reverse complement strand
ACGCTGGTGCTGAACCAGTGGGTCAACTCCTACAAGCGACTGATCCCCGGCTATGAAGCGCCCTCCTATGCCACCTGGGCGCTGCAGAACCGCTCGGACCTCGTCCGGATCCCCGCCTTCAAGACGGGCCGGGAAGAGAGCTTCCGCGTGGAGCTCCGCTCGCCGGACCCGGCGTGTAATCCGTATCTCGCCTTCGCCTGCATCCTGGCGGCCGGGCTGGATGGAATTGAGCACCGATACCCCCTTCCCGCCCCGATGGAGCGGGACGTGGCGCAGCTTTCGACGGAGGAGCGGGCGGCCCTGGGGGCACGGAGCCTCCCGGAAGACCTCCACGAGGCGATCCTCGCCGCGGAGGGCAGCGAGCTGATGCGCCGGACGCTGGGCGACCACGTGTTCAACAAGCTGATCGAAAACAAGCGCCTCGAGTGGAACCGGTACCGCGCTTACGTCACGGACTACGAGCTGGACGCGTACCTGCCGGTTCTTTGAGAGCCGCGCCGCGAACGGCGCGCTCCGCCCACGTTCGTGCGCGCCCGCTGTCCCAGCGGGGCGGCGCCTCCGGGCGGCGCTGGGACCGCCTGAACTTCACGCCTTCTCGAGAGCGGATTAGACATGCAGCGGATCCTGATCATCACGGACCATCCCAAGAACGTCGCCCCATGGCAGCATGAGCTGGTCCGTGCCGGGTACCCGGTGCAGTGCGTCATCTCCGAGCGGAAGGAGCTGCTCCAGGCCTTCTCGCCCAAGCCGCCGGAGATCTTCATCCTGGACGGCACCTCCGTCCGCCTCCAGCCGAAGGAGCTGCGCGAGCTCCTCAATCTGGAATGTCCGAACTGTGAGACCTGCCTCATCTGGCTGGTCACGGATGAGCTCGCCAACCGCCTGGATCCCGCTTCCGGCATCGACGACTTCATCGTTCTTCCCTCGACGGCCTTCGAGCTCCTGGCCCGCGTGCGGCTGCACCTCTGGAAGACGCACCGGATCAACGCCGATGACCTGGTGACGGCCGGGCAGTTGGTGATCGATCAGGCGAACTACTCCGTCTCCGTGGACAGTCAGGTGCTGGAGCTCACCTTTAAGGAGTATGAGCTGCTCCGCTTTCTGGTCACCCACCGGGGCCGCGTCTTCACCCGGGAGGCACTGCTGAACCAGGTCTGGGGATACGACTACTACGGCGGGACCCGCACGGTGGACGTCCATATCCGGCGGATCCGCGCCAAGCTCGGCCCGGAGTACGAAGATATGGTGGAGACCATCCGGAATGTCGGCTACCGGTTCAATGCCTAGCCGGGGGAGCGCCGGGGCGCGGGTGGTACTCCGCACGAGCACGCGCGCCGCGCGCCCATCCCTACTCTCCGGGCCGGTCTCTTCAGGCTGACGCGCATGTCCGAGCGTGTGGAAATTGCGGACGGCGGCTGGCTCCTCCACGTCCCCCGCCTCTATGCGGCCGGTGAGGCGGAGGCGCTCCTCGAGCGGCTCCGGACCGAGGTCTGCTGGCGCCGGGAGCAGATCTACGGCCGTCCGGCGCCGCGGCTCAACGCTTGGTTCGCGGACATGGGTCTCACCTACGCCTACTCCGGTCTCCGCCACCGGGGCTTCGGATGGCCTGAGTGGCTGCTGGCGATCCGGGAGCGGGTGGCGGACGCGGCCGGCGCCTCCTTCAACAGCCTCCTGCTCAACCGGTACCGGGACGGGCAGGATTCGATCGGCTTCCACACGGACGCCGAGCCGGAGCTCGGAGCGAACCCGGTGGTGGCGACGCTCTCGTGCGGCGCCGCGCGGAGCTTCGTGCTGAAGCACCGGCGGTCCCGGCAGACGCTCACCTACCCGCTGGAGCACGGGAGCCTGCTGGTGATGGGCGGCACGAGCCAGCATCATTGGCTGCACGGCGTCCCGAAGACGGATGCTTCCGTGCCGGAGCGGATCAGCCTTACCTTCCGCCTGATCCGGACGCCTGATCCGGACGCCTGATCCGGACGCCTGATCCGGACGGCTGATCCCGGACGCTGGTGCCGGGAGCGAGACGGCGCCCGTTCCCTCCGGCCTGCTCTCGATCCGGCGGCGGCGGCTCACACCGGTACCTCGGCCCCTGCGAAAATCCCAGGACAGGAACAACGGGGGCAGCCCGGCGGTCTGACGAAGAGCGGAAGCCGGCGCTCCGCCGGCTCCACGCCTGGCGCTTTGCTGCCTGCTGAGAGTACGGTCGGGCGCCTCCCTGGCCGGGGCGTGCCCGGGCGGCGAATCCGCAGGTTAGGCAAGAGACAGTCTGGGGGACAATCGAGAGGGATGAAGGCTGGATCCGATCGAGAGCCATGCCCCGGCGCGGGTACGAGCGGCGCCGGAGCCGAAGACCATACGGGAGAAATGGACGAGCAGCCCGGAAAAGGAGCCAGGACCGGATGGCCGGACGCGAGCAGCGCCAGCACTCCGGAGACCGTGCGGGCCTGGTTTACGCGGCCGCCCTATCCCGGGGCGTGGGCGGGCCTTGGAGTGGCGGCACTGCTCCTCCTGGAGGCCGCCGTGCTGCACCGGTTCTGGCAGCCGCAGCCGCCGCCGGTCGTGGTGGCGGAACAGCCCGCCGCTCCGGTACCGCCGCCGGCCGCCGTGGTCCCGCCCGCCGGCGTTCCGGCACGCGCTCCGGTCGAAGCGCCCCGGGTGACCGTCCGCGACCTCCCCGTGAAGCAGCCGCCCCATCCGCACCCGTCCGTATCCGGCGCGCCGGATACCCCGGCGGCCGCAGCTTCGCCCGCGATCACCCCGCCCCTCGAGCAGACGGCGCCGGACGAGCCCTCGGTTTTCCCGCAGGCGCCGGGCGCGCCGGCCGCGCCTTCCGGCTCTCCCGTCGTCCCGGACATGGGAGGCGGTCCGGCTCACGGTGCCGTCCGGGCTCCGGGGCGTGAGGCTCCCGAGCCGGCGCCGCCGGTAGTGACCCGGCCGCGCGCTCCGGAGCCGGCCGCAGCACGGTCCACGCCTTCCCGCCGGAGAACGGGCGTCCTCACGCTGTACTTCGATGCGGACAGCAGCACCTTCGCCCATCACCACGAGCGCCTGCCGCTGCGGGTGGAGGTCTACGTGGACGGGGTGAAGCGGCTGGTCACGGACGATCCGGAGAAGCACCAGTTTGAGGTGGCGCGGCTGCCGGAAGGCCGGCACGGCGTGCGCATCGTCCCGTTCGTGGGCGACTATCCGGCTGAGCCCCGGGAGGAGGTGATCGACATCGCCCCCGGTGAGGTCAGCGACTACAAGGCGGTCCTTCGTAAGTCCCACGACACGTCTCGAGTCGCGAAGTTCCAGCCCCGCGACTGAAGCGGGAAGGGGTCCGCGGGTGGCGCTCCACCCTCCCGGTAACTTTCGGACGAGCGGCGCCGCGCGGCGGCCGCAGAAAGGGAAACGATGACGTTGAATGCCCCGCGGCGCCTCGCCGCCCTTGCCGCTGTGCTGCTCGGAGCATGGCTCGCGCTGCCGGTGGCCGCCGCGCCGTCCGGGTCGAAGCGGGTCTCTCCCGCCGCGGCCCGCCGGTGGGAGCAGAAGAAGCAGCGTCTGGCCGCGGCACGGCGCCTCCGCGAACAGCGGATGGCTCTCGAGCTCCGCTACGTGCAGCAGATGAAGCGACTCGATCGGGACTTCGCCCAGCGGTCGGCGCAGCTCGCGCGGAAGGGAAATCAGCGGGCCGTGCTGAGCCGGCGCGCGGAGTTGACGCGGGAATACCGGATCAAGCGCGCTGCCGTGGAGCAGGACTATCGGAAGCAGCGTGCCCGGCTCGGAAGTACGGCGCCCACGTCTACCCTCTGGAACCGCGGCGTGACCGCGGTCCCGGCGCGGCGGCGGTAAGGCGCACGCCTTCTCGGACCCGGGAAACGGCCGGTTCGGCCTTTGCGCCAGCCGGCCTGGCGCGCGGCGTGAACCGTTCTTCGCCCTCTCTCATCGCCCTTCCCGTCGCGCCCGCGCGGGCGGCCGGTTCATGACCAGCCGGGATCCTTCCGCGGCTGGAAAGTGAAATCGGCGCCCTCCAGGTCCGGTGGCTCGATCGGCCCATACAGCGCGTGCGGGTGGTCGCCGCGGTAGGCCCAACCCTGGTCGACGTAGGACCAGTGCCACCACTCGGCTGGGTAGTTGGTGAAGCCGGCGGCGAGGAGCACCTCGCGCAGGAGCTCGCGGTTCCGCTCCGCGTCCGGGGAAAGCCCTTTCGCAAAGGCCGGCGCCCCCTTCCGGTCCATGAGCCCGTAGGGACTGATGAAGTCCAGCATCTCGCCCCGCTCATCCACCAGGTGGAGGTCCACGGCGCCGCCGGTGGTATGGGGCGGCGGGACGTGCCGGTCCATCGGGGCGGAGAAGCGATTCGCGACCCGGCTCAGGTGTGCCGCCGTCCAGTCCGGGTGTTCGCGCCGCAGCCGTTCCCGCGTTGCGCGGTGCATCGCCTGCTGGATTTCCGGTGGGCGCCAGCCCTCCACCACCGCCAGGCGGCGCCCCCGGGGGAGCCGCTCCGCCGCTTGGGCCAGCATCCGCGCCGGGGTGGCGCGGATCAGCCGCACGCGCTGGTAGTCGAACACGGGGTGCCGCGCGACCCAGTGGATCCGGGGATGCGCATCGGCGAGATCGACCAGCGGCTCGCCGGTTTCGCGGATCGGAATCGGCCGCATGGCGGACACCGGCTCCTCCGGCGACTTTTTGTTCGGCATTGGGCCTCGAGCTAAACGTGACGAATGGACAGCGGCCGGCGCGCGCGGAAAGGTGCGGCGCCCACCGGTGAGATCCGGGGATCGTTCCCGCCGTCTAACGGGCGCTCCTGCTTTCGATGGGGCCGGTCCCCATTTCGGTTGATTTTGGCGGCGCGGCAGCTCAACAAAGGGAGAGTCCAGGAATAATACTCTTGCCTGCTCACCCGGTATCCATCCGGTGGATCTCCAGGCTCCGCGACGACAGGATAGAGGCGAGTGACTGTATGTGCCCTGTGACCCCGGCTGCCGAACCCTCCCGGCGTACCCTGCCGCAATCGGAGAAGCATCGAAACGCGCCGACCTATCCCGCCACCGGCCCCATGGGTGCCGGCAGTGGTGAGGACGACGAGGAAACGGTGCTCAAAAAGGTGAGTCTGCTGGCGGCCGAGCTGCAGCGGCCCGCCGGTGACGCCGATGACGCCGGTGACGCGGCGCCGGAAGAGGCCTCCGCGCCGGCGGGCCGGAAGCCGCGCCGAGCACGGGTCCCGGTCGGCGACCCGGCGGCACAGTCCGGAAAATCCCCGAGCCAGGCGGTCGACCTCTCGGAGTTGTTTCGGCATGCGGGCATCCCGCCCACCGCCTGCCCGGTGGAAGAGGTGATCGCGCTCCGGGAGCGGTACGGCGACATGGAGCCGGAGGTTGCCCGGCGCGCGCTGCTCGCCGCCCTGGAATTCCGCCCCGGCGTGACGGCCGACGCGGTGCTGCAGGACGGCCAGAGGAAACTGGAAGCGCTGCGGCAGCAAGAGGCAAAGCGGCGCTCGGAGGCAGAGCGCCTGCACCGGGAGACGATGGCGGCCATTGAGGAGATCCGCGTCCGGACCCTCTCCGAAGCGGCCGACCTGGAGCAGCGGCTGGCCGAGCTCCACGAGCGCCTCTGCGAGGTGCGGAGCCGCGGCGAGGCCGAGATCGAAGCCCTGGCCGCGCGCCTGGCGGACAGCGACCAGTCTCACCGCCAGGCGGACGCGCAGATCCGGAAGACGATGCAGCGCCTGCAGACGGTGATGACCCTGCTCGGCGCGTCGGACCTGCGTGGGTCCAGGCAGCGCGGCAGCCGGTGCTAGACGGGCCGGCCGCGCGGACGTCGGTCACTTTCCGACGCAGAAGCGGGCGAAGATCTGCGTGATGGTCTCTTCCACCACCGTCTCACCCGTGATCTCCCCGAGCGCTTCCGCCGCAAGGCGCAGGTCCAGCGCCACGGCCGCCTGATGGAAGCCCGCCTCCGCGGCGTCGACGGCCCGCCCCAGGGAGGTCGCCGCCGCCTGGAGGCGCTCTTGGTGCCGCGCGTTGCTGACCCAGACGCTTTCCGGCGCGACGCCGCCCCGCAGGCGCTCCGCCAGGATCTCCTCGAGGGACGCCAGCCCGGCGCCGGTGAGCGCGGAGATCCGTACCACCGCGGCGCCGGAGTCCAGCAGCGCCCGGAGCTCCGCCTCGCTGATCCGGTCCGCTTCGTCCGTCTTGTTGACCACGGCCACCAGCCGCTGTCCCCGGAGCTCGGCGGCCACCGCGCGGTCGGCCTCCGTGATCCCCGCCGTGCCGTCCAGCAGCCAGACCACCAGGTCCGCGGCCTGGAGCTGCGCCCGGGTCCGCTCCACCCCCAGCGCCTCGACCACGTCCTCCGTCTCCCGGAGACCGGCTGTATCGATCGCGCGGACCGGAATCCCGCGCAGGTTGAGCGATTCCTCGATGACGTCCCGCGTGGTGCCGGGCACCGGCGTGACGATCGCCCGTGCCTCACCGAGGAGCGCATTCAGCAGGCTGCTCTTCCCGACATTCGGCCGGCCCGCCAGCACCAGGCTCGCCCCCTCGCGGTAGAGGCGGCCGGCATCCGCCGTGAGAAGCAGCGCGTCACAGCGCGCCCGGACCTCTCCGGCCCGGCGCGCCACCTCGGCATCCGCCGGCGGGTCGATCTCGTCCGGGAAGTCAATGCCCGCCTCGATCTCCGCCAGCAGCGTGATCAGCGCCTCCCGCTGCTCGCGGATCTCCCGGGAGAGGCGGCCGGAGAGCTGTCCCACGGCAACGCGGAGCTGGGCGTCGGTGCGTGCGCGGATCACGTCGATCACCGACTCAGCGGCGGAGAGGTCTAGCCGGCCGCTCAGGAAGGCGCGCTGCGTGAACTCTCCGGGCTCCGCGAGGCGCGCCCCGACCCGCAGCAGCGCCCGGAGCGCGATCCCGAGAACGAGGTTGCTCCCGTGGCACGCCAGCTCGACGACGTCTTCCCCCGTGTAGCTGCGCGGGCCCCGGAAGAAGGTGAGCACGCACTCGTCCAGGGGATCCGCGCCGTCCGGCCGCCGGAGGTGACCGTAATAGGCGTGATGGCTCTTCAGCGGTATCGGAAGCGGGCGGTCCCGGTGGAAGAGGCGAAGGGCGTAGGGCAG
>CAYQDT010000175.1:0-7102 GCA_964416225.1 uncultured bacterium | reverse complement strand
TAGACACGGCCTTCCCGGTCGACGGCCACCCCGGTGAAGTCGCCGCGCCGGTAGTCCGCGGCGCCGGCGACGCGGTTCACGGGCCCGGGGGGCACGGACTGGAACTGGAGCTGCGCCTGGGCGAGCGCGGCCAGCGGAAGCGCGAGCAGCAGTGCGGCCCCCGCGGCCCAGGAGGTGCGTGGTTTGATACGGCGCATCTTGATCATTCGTGGATCGATGAACTGCGATTCCGGGGCCGCCCGGCGCCCGGTGCTCTGCCGGCGGCCGGAGCGGCCGGTCGGACTCACTCCGGTCATCCCCGGGGACGGGAGGCCCGAAACGCTGCGGGCGAGGCGTCGTTTTACCGGGTGGCGAGCGGGATTCCGCGCCCCAGCACGAGAATGAAGAGGGCGGCCGCCGCGACTCCCGCGCCCAGCCAGCCGGGATGGAACGAGACCACCGGATGGGGCTCACCGGCGGGAGCGGGCGTGGCGCGCACGGCGAGCCGGTCGAGGTAGGTAAGCGCCGACGTCGCTCCGAAGTACGCGCCGATCGCGATGAGCGCCATCCCGGGGCCGCCGGGATCCAGCAGCGCCGTGAGACAGCCGACGGAGCTCCCGGCGATGTACGGCGCATGGGCCATCCGGCGGGCGATGGCGTCCCGCTCCGGCCCCACGGCGGGCAGAAAGGGCTGGACCTCGCGGACGGCGAGCCGGATCCCGAGGAGATAGAGGGCGATGCCGCCCAGCGTCAGTCCCGCGCGCCAGGCAGCCAGGGGGCGCAGGCCGGCCGTCAACCCGTGCCAGTCGCCGAAGAACCAGCACATCGGCAGGTAGCCGCCCGGCTCCAGGAGGCCCAGCGTCAGGAGCAGCCAGCAGAAGCAGCGGCCCCACGGCGAGCGCCGCCGCCGGAGCGCCAGGAAGGCGCCGAGCGCCGTCGCCAGGTTGGCCGTCGAGCCGGCGGCCAGGACCACGCGCTCCCGCCAGAGCGGAGTGAGGGGGTCGGAGTAGAGCGCAATGGAGGTGAGGCGCCGCGGGGTGCCGCCGAGCAGCCAGCAGGCCAGACCATGCCCGGCACCCTCGTGAAGGAGGGCGGAGACGACATAGGCGAGGATGCCGACGGCGGCGAGGGTGGGGAGGTCCGGCCGGGGGTGGCCCGCCGTGAGGCGCGTGGTCTGCAGCATCGGATGGTCCCCTGGGTACGGCGGGCGCCGGACCGAATTTCCCGCGTGACACGCGGGTCCGGCCGTGCTATATCTCTTCCGTTGTTGAAAACTTCATCGCGAGCGTGGCCTTGTATGTGTCCGCTTCCACCGCCAGGTGGGCGCGGGAGAATAGGGAAGCCGGTGTGAGTCCGGCGCGGTACCGCCACTGTAACCGGGGAGCGACCCACGGATGCCATTCCAGCCTGCCGAGAGGTAGACGGGGAGAAGGCGTGGAGAGCGTTGATCCGGAAGTCAGGAGACCTGCATACTGGGATTTCGGCCGATAACCCCTTCGGAACAAAAGGGGCCGGACGGTCACGTGCGCCCCTCTTCCCGGCTCCGGTCATGTTCCGCGCCCGTCGCGGCATGGCCTGTGCGGTTCCTCACCGCCGGAGGTTCGGGCAGTGGGTGTGCCTCTACCGTTTGCGCCTCTCTCCTTCTCGGAGCAGAGGCGTTTCCTGTCTGTGAGCCTTCACAGGCCGGTCGGAGCCACCCCGCGATGCCCTTACTCTCTGGAGGTGTTTCCATGGTCCGGTTCACCGGGTCCCCAGCTCGGGGCGCCCATCCTCATGCGCGCGCGGCGTGGCCGCGCCTGGCGTCGCCGTCCGTCCCCGGGCGGAGAGCGTTCACGCTGATCGAGCTCCTCGTCGTGATCGCCATCATCGCCATCCTGGCCGCGATCCTCTTCCCGGTGTTCGCCCAGGCCCGGGAGGCGGCGCGGAAGGCGAGCTGTCAGAGCAACCTCAAGCAAATCGGGTTGGCGCTCGGGATGTACGTCCAGGACGCGGACGGCGCCTATCCCCAGCATTCCGCCGGGTGGTACTGGTTTGGACGCCTGGACTCCAGCACCACGCCGGCCACGGTGTATAAGAACCAGGGGCTGCTGTATCCCTACATGAAGAACGCGCAGATCCAGCAGTGTCCCAGCTATACCGGAACGTTCGCCTACACGGGCGGCGCATCGGGCGGCTATGGCTACAACGTGACGTATCTGGCGTCGACGGATCCGAACGACTTCAACACCTACGGCAAGGGCGGCGTGAATGAAGCGGTGGTTTCCACACCGGCCACCTGCGCGGCCTTCGCCGACAGTGCCCAGTACTACCAGAATCAACTGCACGAGTGCCTTTCGATCTTCCCGCCTTCGTCCACCATCCAGTACGGATTCACGGTGGTGCAGTTCCGGCACAACCGCGTGGCGAACGTCGCCTACGTGGACGGGCACGTGAAGGCGGTCCAGCCGACCCGGGACCAGGGGTCGGTGGAGGCGTACAACCTCCATCACCTGGGCCGCACCGACGCCGACCACTTCGCCTGCCGCTAGGCGCCGCGCGGAGGCGCCCGGCGGGTTCGAGCGCGGCGCGGAGAGGGGATATGCGCGAATGGAGACGGCGGTGAAGCGGGGGCGGGGGAGCCGGAGCGCGCTCGGGATTGCGGCCCTGGCGGTGCTCCTGTGGCTGGGCGGCGGCCGGCCGGCCGCCGTGGCCGGCGGCTCCCGCGCCCCGCACCCGGCCGTGGATCACGCGGGGACGTACCCGTTCACGGCCACGGATGACCTCGGCCGGAGGGTGACCTTCACGGCGGCGCCCCGGAGGGTGATCTCGCTCGCGCCGGGTCACACGGAGACCCTCTTCGCGCTCGGAGCCGGCGGCCGCCTGGTGGCCGTGGACCGCTACTCGGACTATCCGGCCGAGGCGGGGCGGCGGACGCGGCTGAACTGCTGGCCCCACCCGCCCGTGGAGCAGATCGTGGCGCTCAAGCCGGACCTGGTGGTCGTGCTGACGGAGGGTGCCGACTTCATCCGCCAGATGGAGACGCTCCACATTCCGGTCCTGAAGCTGTTTCCCGAGAATTACCCCCGGGTGCTGCAGGAGATCCGCCTGCTCGGACGCGTCACGGGAACAAGCCCCGCCGCTGAGCGGTTGACGCGGCGCATGGAGGCGCGCGCCCGGGAGGTGCGGGAGGCGCTCGCCGGCGCGCCGCGGGTGCGCGCCATGTACGAGCTGGACGCCACGGATCCCGCGCGGCCCTTCGTCGCGGGGTCGCGCGGGTTCTATGCGGAGCTCATCCGGATGGCGGGCGGAGAGAACGTCTTCCAGGATCTCCCTACCTCGGCCGCGCAGGTGAGTGCGGAGAGCGTGCTCTCCCGGAACCCCGCTGTGATCCTGCTGGGGGACAGCGCGTCGCCGCAGCAGCCCCAGAGCGTGGAACGGCTCCGGAGCCGTCCGGGCTGGTCCGCCGTGGCGGCCGTCCGGACCGGACGCGTCTTTCCGGTGAACAGTGACCAGATCACCCGCCCGGGCCCCCGGCTGGTCGAGGGCCTGGCGGAGCTGGCGCGGCGGCTGCACCCGGACCGGTTCCGATGAAGGGGAGCATGGTCGAAACGGAGGGGCGCGCGGTTCGTCGCCTTCCCATGGGGCCGGTGCTCCTGCTGCTCGGCGTGCTGCTCCTTCTCGGGATGGTGGCGGCGGTCGCCTGCGGGCCGGTGCCGATCGCGCTGGATCAGCAGGCTGCGATTCTACTGCACGCACTCCCGCTCCCCCTCCGGACGGCTCCCGGCGATCCCTCGGCGGAGGCCATCCTCCTCACCATCCGGCTGCCGCAGGTGCTGGCCGCGGCGGTGGTCGGAGCCGCGCTCGGCACGGCGGGGGTGCTGTTCCAGGGCCTGTTTCGCAACCCGCTCGCCGACCCGTACGTGACGGGGACCTCGGGCGGAGCGATGTTGGGCGCGGTGCTGGGCATGCTGGCCGGCGCGCGGTGGTCATTTCTCGGGTTTGGGGTCGTGACGCTCTTCGCGTTTCTGGGCGCGCTCGCCGCGACCGCCGCGGTGACGGCCCTGGCGGGTGTCGGCGGGCGGCTGCCCGTGGTCTCCGTGCTGCTGGCCGGCTTTGCCGTGAGCACGCTGCTCGGGTACACGGTCTCGCTGCTGCTCTACCTGAGTGAGCGCCTTCAGCTCCAGCTCCGCGAGCTGTACGGATGGCTCCTGGGCGGCGTGGCCGTGCTCGGCTGGACGGAGCTGCGGGTGGTGGGGCCGGTGGTGCTGCTGGCGCTGCTCGCCGCCGCCAGCCGCGGGCGGGTCCTGAACGCCTTCTCCCTGGGCGAAGACGGCGCGGCCCGCCTGGGCGTGGCGGTCGAGGTGGAGAAGCGGTGGATCCTCTTTCTCGGCGCGCTCCTGACGGGCGCGGCGGTCTCCATCAGCGGGCTGATCGGTTTCGTGGGGCTCATCGTGCCGCACGTCCTCCGGCTGCTGCTCGGGCCGGACCACCGGCTGCTGCTGCCGGCCTCCGCCCTGGGGGGAGCCCTCTTCCTGGTGCTGGCCGATCTCCTGGCGCGCACCGCGCTGGCTCCCGGGGTGCTGCCCGTGGGGATCGTGACGGCCCTTCTTGGCGGCCCGTTCTTTCTCTGGCTCCTGCGCCGCAGCCGGAAGGAGTACCAGTGGTGAGGGCGGGAATCGAGGCGGAAGGACTCGGATTCGCCTACGAGGAACTCCCCGTGCTTCGCGACCTGACGCTGCGCGTCGCGGCGGGTGAGATGGTTGCGCTGCTCGGCCCCAACGGCTCCGGAAAGAGCACGCTGCTCTCCTTGCTCGCGGGCCTGCACCAGCCCCGGGCCGGGCGGGTGCTGCTGGAGGGGCACGACCTGACGGCGATCGACCCGCGCCGCCGGGCACGCCGGATCGCGCTGGTCCCGCAGACGCTGCCGATCCCGTTTGCGTTCACGGTGCGGGAGTGGGTCTCTCTGGGACGGACCCCCTATCTCACCGCGTTCGGCGGCGAACGGGCGGAAGATGGACGCGCCATCTCCCGCGCGATGGAGGCGGCGGAGGTGGAATCCCTGGCGGAGCGGCTGATCGGCGATCTCTCCGGGGGGGAGCGCCAGCGTGCGGCCCTCGCGATGGCGCTGGCGCAGGAGCCGGCGGTGCTGCTGCTGGACGAAGCGACCGCGCACCTGGACCTCCATCACCAGATGGCGCTGCTCGGGCGGGTCCGGCGGCTGAACCGGGAGAGCGGCCTGACGGTGCTTGCCGCGCTCCACGATCCGAACCTCGCCGCGCTCTGGTTTGACCGGCTCGTGCTGCTGCACGGTGGGCGGCTGCACGCGGACGGCACTCCGGACGAGGTCCTCCGCCCGGAGGTGCTGCAGCCGGTCTTCCGGTGCGCCGTGCAGGTGCTGCGCCATCCGACGGAGGACGTCCCGCTCGTCGCGGTGGAGCGCGGCCCGGCGGAGGGGCGCTGATGTCCAACCGGCTGCCGCCCGGCGTCCCACTCCTGGACGCGGATGGGGCGCTCTCCCACGAGTTCCTGCTGCACCGCGGATACTGCTGCGGGAACGGGTGCCGCAATTGCCCCTACGGCTTCCGGAGACTGGCGGAATCGCCCGCTGAGCCGGTCACCGATGCGCGGGCCGCCGATGCGCCGGCGGGCGAGAAGGAGCACCCCGCTTCCGGATGACCCGGCTCCCGCCGGCCTTCCGCCGTTCGGAACGGCCGGCATCGCGCGGGCGGCGGGTTGCCTCCCTTGCGGGATGGGCAGCCGCCCATGCGACGAATTGGGGAGTTCAATCCGGCTCGCGGGAAGGCCAGGCCGCGTCACCTCAGGTCCAGCCAGGCCACCTCTTCGGGCGAGAGCTCCAGCTCCAGCGCGCGCGTGCTGGAGCGGAGCTCCGCCACGGTGGCGGGCCCGATGAGCGGAAACACGGGAAACGGCTGGTGGAGGACCCAGGCCAGCGCCACCTCGGTGGCGGAGAAGCCGCGCTGCCCGCCCAGCTCCCGCGCCCGGCGGAGCCGCTCCCAGTTCTCCGGGCTGAAATAGACGCGCGTCACCGTCTCGTCCCGCTCCGGGGTTTCCGGCGTGAACCGGCCCGAGAAGAAGCCGCGCGCCTGCGAGGACCACGCGAAGAGCGGCATCTGGGTGCGCTGGTACCACGCCAGCGCCTCCGGTGAGCGCGCATCGACGCAGCCCTGCCAGATTTCTCCGGCCGGAACGGCGAGGCTGAGGTGCGGACTGCTGGCGGTGAAGCCCTCCAGCCCGTGCTCCCGGGCGTAGGCGTTCGCCTCGTCCAGGCGGGCCGTGCTCCAGTTCGAGCCGCCGAAGGCGCGAATGCGGCCGGCGCGGCGGTGCTCGTTCAGCGCCTGGACGATCACCCCGACGGGGACCTCCGGGTCATCCCGGTGCAGGATATACAGATCCGCGTAGTCGGTCCGCAGCCGGGCCAGGCTGTCTCGAAGGTCACAGGTGATATCTTCCGGGGTGACCCGCTTGCGGTCCTGGTTGTGGTGCGCGCCCTTCGCGATCAGGACCACCTCCTCCCGGCACCCGCGTGCCTCCAGCCACCGTCCCAGCGCCCGCTCGCTGTCACCCCCGCGGTAGAGGTGGGCGGTGTCGATGACGTTCCCGCCCACCTCGCGCCAGGCGTCCAGCAGGGCGAACGTGTTCGCCAGGTCGTCGCTGGAGAAGACCATGGAGCCGAGAACCAGGCGAGAGAGATCGCGCTGGAGGGGGGCGAAGGGACGGTAGTGCATCGGCGTGCGAAGCTCCTCGAAGGCGGGTGATCCCGGGAACGCGTCGGATTCTCGCTCAGCTTCCCACCCGGGCCCGCGAACCTCCTTCCTCCTTCCTCCTTCCATGGGTCCTGCGTCCCGGTCTCGGGTGCTGCGGGCGCCGCCGCCGGCATGCTATCCTGGGAAGGAGCACTCCCGCCGCCCATGCTGCCCGTCCTCCCGAAAGAGCAGGTTCTCACCCTGGCGCCCGACGCCGCGTCCGTGAAGGCGGCGAGCGGTCTGGTCACTCCGCGCCGGTGGTCGTCCCTGGGCCGCGGCGAGCGGACCCTCTGGGGCGAGTGTCAGGGGAGCGGAAAAGCTCCCTACGCGGTGGCCGTGGACCTGCGGGAGCCGGTGGCCTTCAACTGTTCCTGCCCCAG
>CAYQDT010000174.1:0-7135 GCA_964416225.1 uncultured bacterium | reverse complement strand
CGGGTCGCCGGCTGACCCAGGCTATGCGCGCGGCGGAGAGGGCGAGACAGAGCAGCCCGCTTGCCAGGTAAATGGGCACCGTGACCATCCAGAGGGGAACGGCGTGACCAAGCGCCATCGGGGGGTGATCGCTCCAGAAGCCGACCGGATGAATAAGCTCCGCGAGTGCGTCAAAGGGCGCCAGGTAGAGGAGCTGCCAGAGGAGCTGCGGCTGCTGTGGATGGCTGCCGGCCTGGTACCAGGGCAGCAGGGTGAAGTAGGGGAGCAGGAGGACCACCACCGCCGCGAGGTAAGTAAGGATGCATGCCGCCCACCGGCTGGGCAGGAAGACGGAGAGCAGGTTGCCCGTACCCATCACTCCCAGCACCGCCGCCAGGCAGAGGAGGCTTCCGGGAATCAGGACCGCCCGCGGCGGCAGGAGGGAGAGCTTCCCCTGCAGGAAGACGCCCAGCGGGATCAGCGCGATCCCGAAGGCCGTCCACGTCAGAACCAGCGGAACGCCGCTGGAAAGGTCGTCTCGCCACATCCGGTCCGGCAGCAGCCCGCGGAGGTATCGCCGGAGCGCGCTCTCTCCGCGCCGCAGGACCACGTCGCCCGTGCTGAAGACGGGAGCGACGAGCACCGCCAGCGCCATAACGATCCCGATGGAGATGCCGATCCACTCCCGCAAGGTGCCCGCGCTCGTCCAGCTTCGGGCCGCCGCGCCCATGAGCGGACCGAAGAAAGCGACCAGCACCGTGCACCAGAGGGCGGTGCACAGTGAGCGAAGCCAGGCGGGCCGCGGCGGGTGGAAGTGCTCGAGCCGCCCCATTGCGGCGGTCGAAACGACGAATGCCAGCAGGAGGTTCAGCAAGGCGGCGGAGATCCAGCTCGGGACCTGAAGGACGAAGAGGTACTCCGGCTGGACCGCCCGAAATGCCGCGGAGATGGGGTTGACGCTCTGGAACGGCACTTCCGGAGTCGCGCCGGACCCCCACCCGTTCCCGACGGCCAAGCCCGGGAACCACGAGACCACGAAGAAGGTGACGACGGTCAGATAGGTGACCACCGTCGCGAGGGCGGTGCTGCGGACCGCGGCGGACCAGAAGATGCCCACGGCGCCGTAGACGAACGCCGCGAGGGCGAGGATGAGGTAGCTGCAGACGACCTCGCCGGGAGAGACGCCTCCCACCAGGAACGAGAGGCTGGCCAGCGGAAGCGAGATGGTGAGCAGCAGCACGACAAACGCCACGGCCGCGGCCAGTTTTCCCCGGATGATATCCGCCGGCCGAAGCGGCGTGGTGACGAGTAGCTCGTACGAGCGCTGCTCCCGCTCGATCGTGACCGCGCCGGAGGTGAGCGCCGGGGTGATGAGCGCCACCATGATCGCCTGGGCGATGAAGATGAAATAGTAGATCGCGCGTCCGAGGTCGCGCGCTCGGTCTGCGCCGGACGCGAAGTAAGTGCCGGATGTCTGCGCCACCGATGCTTCGTGATTGAAGTACATGATCGCCACGACGCCGGCTAGCAGCAGCGCGTACGCCAGCAGGATCCAGTAGGCGCGCGCGCCCCGCATCCGAGTTCGGAACTCCTTGACGAGCACCGGATTCCCAACGGTGCTGAACGCCATCCACGTCCGGATCCGCCGCAGCGGCCCCGGCTGGTCCCGCTCGTGGCGCGCGGCGGCAAAGGAGAGCTCGTCCTGAGCGGTGGCGTGATCGGCTTGTTCCATCGCGGTATTCGGGGGGCGCCGCTTCGGCAGGCGAGCCTGCGGCGCGCTTGACCGGCCGGAATGCAGGGCGGGCTAACTCACCACGCCCCGCGTCACCTTCATGAAGATGTCTTCGAGATCCGTCTGGTCCTCGGTGAAGGAGCGGACCCGCACGCCGTCACCCACCAGGGCCGCCAGCACCTCGTACGTGCGGTTGGGATCTCCGGTATATTCCGCCTTCAGTCCGCGGTCCACCGCGCGGGTGCTCCGGATCACCGGCAGCGTGCCGAGCAGGCGGATCGCCCGCTCCTGGTCGTCCGGGAGCACCTTGATATCCAGGAGTTGGCCCCCCGTGACCTGGCGCATGATCTCGCCCACGTCCCCGCTGACGATCATTTCTCCCTGCTCAATGATGCCGATCTTGTTGCAGAAGTCGGCCAGCTCCGGGAGGATGTGGCTGGAGATGATGATCGTCTTCCCCATGTTCTTCAGCTCTTTGAGGAGCTCTTTGATCTCGATCCGCGCCCGCGGGTCCAGCCCGGAGGCCGGCTCGTCCAGGAGGAGGACCTGGGGGTCATGGACCAGCGTCTTGGCCAGGCAGAGCCGCTGCTTCATCCCGCGGGAGAGCTCTTCGACGTAGCTGTCCTTTTTCACGGTCAGGTCCGTCAGCTCCAGCACGTCATCGATGATGTGGGGTCGCTTGTCGCGCGGGATCTTGTAGGCCGCCGCGAAGAAATCGAGGTACTCCCAGACCTTGATGTCGTCGTAGACGCCGAAGTTGTCCGGCATGTAGCCGATCACTCCGCGGACTCGCTCCGGCTCGCGGGTGACGTCCACGCCGTCGATATAGGCACGCCCCGAAGTGGGCCGCAGCAGGGTGGCGAGCATCTTGATCGTGGTGGTCTTCCCGGCGCCGTTCGGGCCGATGAAGCCAAAGATGTCGCCGCGATCCAGGTGAAGGGAGAGGTCCTTCACCGCCACGAGGCTGTTGCTGTATTCCTTCCGCAGATGCTGGATATCGACCACCGTCTCGTCTCCTCAGCGCTATTCCCACTCGATCCGGCCGCCGGCGGGCCCGCCGCGCTCAAGCCTTGCCTTAGCAACCCTGGGCCAGGCTCCGACCACTGTGCCGCCTCACCCTCACCGCAGCTTCGCTTCAGCCTCCCGGAGCCAGGTGCACCAGCAGCAGGTTGGTGCGGACCTCCCGCGGCGTCCGGCCGTCCACCAGCAGCGGCGCGACTGGCTCCTGGATCCAGCCGAGGAGAAGCGGACGCCGCTGGCTCGCGTTGGACCCCTGGCCCGCCGAGGCATAGGCCTGCACCGCGGTCAGCACCGAGCGCTTCATCCGCTGCTCCTCCCGAGTCCCCGTGACCCCGCTCTCGAGCGTGGTGAGAGGGGTTGTGCCGGACGGGAGGGCCGGAAGAGAGAACGGCACCGTTTGACCCGCTTTCAGGTCCGGAAGCTTCACGTCCTGGTTCCAGTACCGAATCTGGCAATTGGTGAGGGTATATGGCGAATGGTTGGCGATGGTGCCGGTGAGCTGCGCGCCCTGCTGCCGGTACGTGCTGACGATGCCGCGGTTCAACCGGACGATGCCCTCTGCCTTGACCATCCGCATCGCCCACATGTCCACGTTGAAGTCCTCGAGCCGCTGCGTATCGTCTTGCACCACGCGCAGGCTCTCGCCGCTCCGGGTGCCGTTTGGATCGGAGAGAAGGGTTGCGGCGTCGGCCGGCGCTCCGTTCGCGGCGGCCGTCCTCAGCTCGTAACCGGCCTTCCGGGGGGAGAAAAGGCCGGAGTACACGAGGCTCGGAGCCCCGTCCTGTCCCGCCCGCGCCTCCACCACGCCCACCTGCACCAGCAGGGTTCGACCGCCCTTGAAACCGTAGCCGATTGCATAGGCGCCGACGGAGAAAACGGCGACGATGGCAGGGGTGGTGAGCCAGGCGTACTCCTTCTTGTCCCGGGCCTTCAGGACGAAGTAGTTGACCGGCACCAGCACCACGATGTAGGCGACCAGAAAGAGCGCCACCAGGTAGAAGGAGGGAATATCGAGCTGGGGGATGGCGTATGGCGCATCTGCAAGACGCGTGCCGCCCGCCCCCGTTCCCGTCAACGTCGCTGCCTGCCGGAAACCCGGGTTCGAGTCCCCTTCCTGCCCATCATAGCTTTCCAGCGTGCGGACCAACTGCGGCCGCCACTGTCCGATCAGGGTCCGCTTCCAGAGCTCCTGGGTGCCGCTCCAGTCCCGGAACGGCGCGTCATTGGGGTCGAAAGCGAGAAAAACCACCTGCCCCATACCCTTGATGCCCTCCACCAGCAGGGGGACGCCGCCGGACCGCGCGACGACCCGGGCCTCCGGCTGGAGCGTTCCGGTACACGCCACAAAGGGAGCAGTGCCCGGAGTCCCCGCACCCGGGGCCAGCGTTGAAGCGCCGGACACGGTCCGGGAGCCGGTGACCCGAACAGGGAGCAGGTCTTGAAAGAAGGGCGTGGCGAGGCGGTTCCAGTTGGGACCGCCGGTCACCACCAGGGCCCCGCCGGCATTCACCCAGTCCCGCAGCGCGGCTTGCTGCTCCGGCGTGAAATCGCGCTCGCTGACGCCGCCCAGCACCACGACATCCGCCGCGTCCAGCGCCTGCCAGCGGTCCGGAACGCTCCGGGGCTCCAGCGTAGCCACGTGCACGCGCGGCCGGCTATTCGACGCGGTGAGCGACGGGCCCCACGCCCGGCCGTACGGGGCCGTCTGCTGCGGGCTCAGGGTGATGTTTCCCAGGAGCTGAACGGAGGCTCCCGTGCCGACTCCCAGCACGAGCCAATCTCCGTCCGGAACGAGCTGCGTATTCGCGCGGAGGCTATTGATGAGGCGTCCGTCGCTGAATACGTCCAGCGCCACCGGCTGCGCCGAGTAGTGATAGGGGGCTCGAAGGCACAGCGTGTGAGCCTCGTTGGCATTACTCTGAACCGTGTGCTCCGGCAGGCGATATTCCTGCTGCGCCTCGCCTCCGAAGCGCGCCCGGACCTCCACGCGCGCCGGCTTCCCGGCATTGGTGACCGTCAACTGCAGCGGGAGCCACCGCTGCGATTTGTAGAACTGGCCCAGGCCGGCATCGGCGTTGACCGCAACCTGCGCGGCGGCCGGCCCGGCAAGCGTGGAAGCCGCGAGCAGGAGCAGCACGCCGGACCAGCGGGCGCCGGGCGTCCTGCGTGCGCCCGCGCGGCGAAAGGCGGAGGAGAGCATCATAGGCGGGGTCGCGTCGCGAGTGCGGACGAGGGTGAACGCCGGCGGATCCGGAGACGGTCGGATCCGGAGCCACCGGCATCTCCGAACTGTAACGGGAAGAGACCGGCCCCGGTTACTTCCGAATTCGCGCCGCCCCTGAAAGCCGCACCCGCTGCCCCGTGGGTCCGGTGTGAGGCGCGCCGTCAGCCACCGGGAGCGGTCGTTTCACCGCGGTGTCGGCAGGGGAACGGGGGCTTGAAAGTGTATGGCAAAGAAAAATCTATGGAATGCTTCGCATTTGACGATAGGATTCCACCTGTGGTAAGGTGGAGTTCTACCGGGTCGGAGTAGGAACCTGCTTCGTTCGCTCCACCGCTTCAGAACTCTCACACCACGCTCCCGTGCCCCCGCATTCTCCCCGGCTGTCCGCCCGCGTTCCAGTTCTCGAGTTGCGTGGCAGCGCTGCGTCTAACGGCTCCGAAGCACCGTCCCGATTGTCCCTGTTACACCTGACCGGTTCCCCTGGGGTACCCTTTTGGAGGTTCAGTTCCCATGTCGTTTGCAGATCGAACCCTGAGCTGCCGGGACTGCGGCACGCAGTTCGTCTTCAGCACCCGCGAGCAGGAGTTCTATCAGAGCAAGGGGTTCGAGAATGACCCGGCGCGCTGCCCGGATTGCCGACAGGCGCGTAAGACGGGGCGCCGTCCGTCCGGCCGCGAGATGACAGAAGTCACCTGCGCGGGCTGCGGCGTGAACACGGAAGTCCCGTTCAAGCCCACAGGGACCAAGCCGGTCTATTGCCGGGACTGCTTCAACGCCCGCGCCTAGCGGCGGAGCGGCGGCACGGACGGACAGGAACAGGCCTCCCGAATGCGGGGGGCTTGTTCTGCGTTTCGGCGTGGTGAAGGGATGAGGCCGGCTTCCCGTGTGTCGCGCCGGGACCTGAAGCGGCAGATCAGTCGCCCGGCTCGGCGGGCGGGTGCCCCGCGCCGGAAGCGGGGGGAGCGCCGGGATGCGCCGCCTGGAGCTCGGACCAGGAGACCTCGCCGCGGGCCAGCTCTTCATCCCACTCGCTGTTGCCCAGGCGCGCTTCCAGTTCGTCGATCCCCGCTGCGACCACCGCTTCGTACCAGCCTTCGAAGCGGCGGCGGGCGGCGGCGACGAGCGCGGGCGCCTGCTCCGCCACGTCCGAGACACGCAGACTTGCGCCCTCTTCGTGCAGCTTGCGAAGCTGCTCCACCACCTGATCGTCATCCCAGGCACGGTGGCGTCTGATTTCCTCATAGTCCAGGCCGGCCGCCTCCAGCGCCTGCTGCCAGGAGCCGAAGCGGTTGGAGCGAGTGGCGGCGGCCGCCAGCGGCGGATCCAGCTCGGTGGAGACATGGCGCCAGGAGAGATCTTTTCCGGCCAGATGGTATTCACGGATCTGTTCCACGATCCGCTCGCGGGTCCAGACTTTGTACCGCCGGATCTCCTCGTAGTTCAAGCCGGCGAACTCAATGGCTTTCTGCCAGGAGCCAAAGTAACGGGTTGCGGCGCGCAAGAGGGGGAGGTTGTTCTTCTGGATCTCACCGTAGCTCAGCGGCTGCTTGGAGATGTATAGCCGCAAGATCTCCAGCGCAATCTCATCTTTGCTCCACCGAGTTACCATTACAACCTACCCGAGCCTCAGCAAAAATGGCCGCGCAATTGGGACGCCTGCGGCCGCGGCGAATTATAGGCGTCCCCACGAGCGCGCGTCAACGGTTTCCGGAGAGAGAAGCAGTACATTCTTGTTCGGATCACTGTTTCGTCGGGTGTCTCCGCCGGGCGCTCTCCCCCGTCGGAACGATATACTAACCGGGCAGCCCGGAATTCCGGTGCAGCCTCCTGGCGCGGGCTCAGGCGGAGCCTGGTATTGGCCCAGGCTAGGGACTCGGCGTATTGGCTCAGGAGGAGATGGTGCCGCTCTTCATTGCGGGAGTGTTCAAGGACCGGGGTCTGGCGGATCGTGTCGTCACGGCACTGCTGGATGCGGGGGTGCCGAGCGCGGACATCTCGCTCGCTGTGCGCGAGGCATCCGAAGAGGACGTCAGCTTTCGGGACGAGTGGACGGAAGACGAGACCCGTTTTCAGGACCTGGCCATCCACTCTGGCTGGGAGCGCCTGGGCTGGCAGGGCGGAGCGCGGCCCGGCTACCGGGACAAGTTCCCGCCTTCCATCGACATGGCCTTTCTCGCGGC
>CAYQDT010000173.1:0-7175 GCA_964416225.1 uncultured bacterium | reverse complement strand
CGCCGCGGGATGGGGAGCGGCGGGCGCCGGCGGGACGGGCGGCGCGGGCGTCGGGGTCTGCGCGCCGGCGGGCGCGGAGAGCGGCCCCGCCGCCAGCACGGCGGCGGAGAGCAGGACCGCGCCGGTGATGGGGCCGCGGAGCGAGCCAGGGAGCGGGAAGTTGCGCTGATCAGTCATGGTGGTGATGATTCGGGATGCGATCGCCCCGCCGCGGGCGCCCGGGAGCCGGGCCGCGCACGCGCCGATCGGTGGCTTACCGTCGAGCTCCATTCAAGATCGGTTCTGAAGACTGGCTGGAAATAGGGAAAAACGGGAGCCGGCTGACGATCGCGCCGCGGGTTCCTATTTGCCGCAGTGTGGGACGGCTCCTGTTTGCTCCGTGCTCCGCGCGAGGAGGCGCTCCGGAGGCGGAGGGCGGCCAACGCCGGCTCACCTCTTCTACGCAGAATCCCCCGTGTTCGGCTCCCGTGGATCGGAGGCGGCGGTACGTCCGCCCGTCGGGAGGGCCGGACGCAGGCCAGGATTTGGGGGCCGCCGGCGCGAACGTCTCTCCGGTAACGACTCACCACTTCCTCCAGCGTTTCCCAGCCATGCCCCGTCGCTTCCTCCTCCCGCCGGTTTCTCCCCTCCCGCCGGTTTCTCCCCTCTGGCCGCTCCTGCTGCTGCTCGGGTGCGCCCCCGCGGCCGCCGCGCCGGCAACTCCCCGGACGGCACACCCCGCGCCCAGGCCGGCCCCGAAGGCGGCTCCGAAGGCGCCCGCCGGGGTCACGCCCGCCAACCTGGCCGCCACGCTCAAGGGGCTGGGGCTGGCCACAGTCTCCCAGGACGGCTACCAGCGGCTGCAGGTCCAGGAGGCGAAGTTCGGCTACCTGGTCGACCTCCGCTTCTCGGAGTCCGGGGAGTGGCTGGTCTGCATGGCCCACCTGGCGCCCATTCCGGACCTCTCCAAAGTCCCCGCCACTCCCCTGCTCGCGCTGCTCTCCACGAACGACACCCTGCTCGGCCTGTCGTTCAGCTACAATCGCGCCAGCGGCCAGCTCATGCTGAACGAGTCGCTCCCCGCCAAAGGCCTCACGCCCGCCGCGCTCCAGACGGCGCTCCAGCGGCTGCGCGGCACCGTCCTCGAGACGCAGGGCCTCTGGGACCCCGCCCGCTGGTAGCCGCTTCCGAAGGCGAACGCCTGCCGGGCGAGCCCCGGCTCAGCGAGCCCCGGCTCAGCGAGCCCCGGCTCAGCGAGCCCCGGCTCAGCGAGCCCCGGCTCAGCGAGCCCCCGGCCACCGAGCCCCCGGCGGCCAAAAAAGTGGGCGCCAGGGACTCCGCCCCCGTTTAGGTTGGGGACCGCTCCGGTAAAACGGGCTGGCATCCGGTTGCCGCGCGCCCGGCCACCCTTCCGGACCCCTGGCGTGCGCCCGTCCCCATCCGCAGCCGGTTGATGCCCGCGTCGTTCCGCTGGGAGTCCGCCGGATGAAACCAAGATTCGTTGTTCCCCTGGGATTGGCCGTGGCGCTGGCGGGAGCCGCCTTCGCCCTGCCCCGTCAGGGCAGCGCCCCGCTCCTTCCCAATCTGCAGCCCTGGCCCGGCTCGATGCAGGACTATTTCGTCGACAAAGCGGACGCGAAGAAGCTGCTCCGGTTTTCCGCGGGAGTCGTCAACGCCGGCCCCGGCCCCCTCGAGCTTCAGGGGATCTCGAAGCGTCCCTCCTCCACGCTGCCGGAGTACCAGGTCTTCTATCCCATCAAGGGCAAGGCGACGATGCAGCCCGTGGGGCAGTGCGTGTAGGAGAAGGAGCGCCTCCACTGGAATGTGCTGGCGATCGCCCAGTACCGGCTCCGCGACCTGAGCGGCAACCTGCTGGCCAGCAGCGAGAAGGCCTCCTTCTGCGTGGCGGACGATTACCGCACGCTGCCGAACCTCCCCGGCTCTCCACCCACGCCCCGCTATCGCCTCTGCCCGACCGGCAGCCGACGAACCAGCATCAAGGTCGGCCTCTCGGTCGGCTGGTCGGACGTCTACGCCTGGCCGCGGGAGGGGCAGTGGATCGACGTGACCGGGATTCCCTCCGGCCACTACCTGCTGGAGATGGAGGCGAACCCGGACGGTACCGTCCATGAGACCACGCGGGAGGACAACATCCTCCAGCTCCCGATTGCGTTCTGAACGGCCGCGCGGACGCCCCCGCGCCCGCCGGACCACGAGTGACTGAGCCTAGACCGATGTCTCCCAACCGCATCCTCCTCCCCGGCGGCGCCGCGGCGCTGCTGGCCGTTCAGGTCGCCGTGAGCGCGGCCTCGGGCGG
Organism: uncultured bacterium; assembly: GCA_964416225.1. Classification (GTDB taxonomy): domain Bacteria; phylum Armatimonadota; class SYMT01; order SYMT01; family SYMT01; genus CAYQDT01. Next base: position 4,879 of record CAYQDT010000173.1, on the reverse strand, counting down.
CGCCCAACTCGTGTCCGCCCCGGACGACGGCGGCCGGATCGGCACCCTGTCCACACAGGGATCGATCCAGCCGTCCGGCCTCTTCTTCCGGGCGGTGGGCACGAACGGGCGCTCCTGCGCTACCTGTCACGACCCGGCTTCCGCCTGGTCGATCAGCGGCGCGGCGATCCGGGCGCGGTTCGAGGCGACGGGCGGCAACGATCCTCTCTTTCGCGCGGTGGACGGCGCAAACGCGCCCGGGATGGACGTCTCCAGCGTGGCGGCGCGGCGCTCCGCCTACAGCCTGCTGCTGAACCGGGGGGTCTTCCGGGTGACCCTGCCGGCGCCCGCGAATGCCGAGTTCACGGTGGAGAGCGTCGATGATCCCAACGGCGCGGCCACCACGGAGCGGCTATGCCTCTATCGCCGGCCGCTCCCCTCGGCGAACCTCCGGTTCCAGACCACGCTCCAGTGGGACGGCCGAGAGAGCGCCGGCGGCGGAACGCTGGCGGAGCAGCTCGTCGCGCAGGCGCGCCACGCTTCCGAAAACCACATGCAGGTCGGCGCGGATCTCGGCGCGGCCGATCTGGCGGCGATGGTCCGGTTCGAGGGCGGCCTCTACACGGCCCAGACCGTCGACGCGGCGGCCCGCAATCTGGACACGGCGGCCCCGGCCTCCGGCCTGCGGGGGCTCGCGGGCCAACGCTTCGTCCCCGGCATGAACAACCCGCTGGCGGGCTCGGGCGGCTTCGACCCGCGCGTCTTCCGCCTCTACGACGGGTGGCTCCGGCCGGACTGGAACAGCCGCGGGACGGCCGGCGCGCGCAACCTGATCGCCCACGGGCAGCAGATCTTCAACACGCGGAAGTTCATCGTGCAGGGGGTCCGCGGCTTCAATGACGTGCTGGGCCAGGAGCGGGTGGAGGCCACCTGCAGCTCCTGCCACAACACCCCGAGCGTGGGGAGCCACTCCGCGGACCAGCTCATGGACCTGGGCGTGGAGGAGCTCCTGCGGAAGACCGCCGACCTGCCCCGCTACACACTGCGCAATCGGGCCACGGGCGAGGCCCTGGTGACAACCGATCCCGGGCAGGGCCTGATTACGGGGCGCTGGTCGGACATCAACCGGTTCAAGATCCCCAGCCTGCGGGGCCTCGCGGCCCGCGCGCCGTACTTCCATGACGGCTCCGCAGCGACGATCCGGGACGTGGTGGAGTTCTACTACAACCGGTTCAACATCGACGCCGGCCCCGGGGAGAAGGAGGCGCTGGAAGCGTTCCTCCGCGCGCTCTAGCCGGTCGCCGGGCTCTGGGCAGGGCGGTCGGTATTCAGCGATCGCGCCCCAGGCGAGCGGAAAAGCTCTCGACAGGAAACGGTGCCGGCCGCGGCAGGCACCCCGGTGAAGCGGCGCGGATTGATCCCGCCGCCCGGTTCCGCAACACAGTGAGCCGTCGCCCGGCTCTGGGACCGGGCCCGGCGGAGCGGGCAGCGCTACCGGCTATCCTGGCGCGCGGGCCGCGTCCGGCGTGACGGGGGCTCGGGCGGACCGGTCGGCTCCGGGCGGCGCGGCCGCGCCTCGAGCTGGATCAGCCCCGGCTTCGGCCCGGGCTCCGGGGCGCCGCCCGCCCCGCTGGCACAGCCCTCGCAGCCGCCGCAGGCGCCGCCCTTCCGCCGCAGGAAGCCCCGCAGGAGGTAGACTGCCGCCAGCAGCACGACGGCGAAGACCAGGAGATGCTCGGGGGTCATGATGGGTCCGTAGTGGGTCCGTAGTGGGTCAGGCTCTTGAGATCCGTGCTTCGCGAGCGGTTTTTCTTCCGTCCGGTATTCCTCTTACCCCAATCCCAGCAGCCGGCCCACCTGGTAGAGGAGCGTGGCGCCGCCCCACGCCAGGACGAACATGTAGGCCCACTGGAAGAGGGGCCACTTCCAGCTCCCCGTCTCCTTGCGCACCACCACCATGGTGGAGATGCACTGCATCGCCAGCACGTAGAACACCAGCAGCGCGGCCGCGGAGAGCGGCGTGAAGCGGCGCCGGTCCGTCCCGGGGACCGTCTCCCGCCGCATCTGCTCCTGGAGGGAGACGCTCCGCTTCTCCTCGTCGTCATCCTGCACGTTGTAGACGGTGGCCATCGTGCTGACGAAGACCTCCCGCGCGGCGAAGGAGCCGATGACGCCGATTCCGACTTTCCAGTCCATCCCGAACGGCCGGATCACCGGCTCGATCAGCCGCCCCGCATACCCGGCCACGCTGTGCTTCAGCTTCTCGCTGCTGGACATGTGCGGGTGGTCCGGCAGCTTCATCGCGGCCCAGAGCAGGATGTTGATCGCCAGGATGACGGTGCCGGCCCGCTTCAGGAAGTGGCTGCTCCGCTCCCACACCTGCAGCAGCACCGTCCGCGGCGCGGGCAGCTTGTAGGGCGGCAGCTCCATGAGGAAGAGCGGCGCCTCCCCCCGGAAGAGCGTCTTCTTGAAGAGCAGCCCCATCAGCAGCGCCGCGGTGAGCCCCAGCAGGTAGAGCGAGACCATCACCAGCGCCGGCACGGAGAGAAAGCCCCAGAGCTTGATCGCGGGGATGAAGCCGGCGATGAGCAGGGTGTATACCGGAAGCCGCGCGCTGCAGCTCATGAGCGGCGCCACGAGGATGGTGACCATCCGGTCCCGCTTGTTCTCGATGGTGCGGGTGGAGAGAATGCCGGGGATGGCGCAGGCAAACGAGCTCAGCAGCGGGATGAAGCTCTTCCCGTGCAGGCCCACGCGGCTCATCACCCGGTCCATCACGAAAGCCGCCCGGGCCATGTAGCCGCTGTCTTCCAAGAGTCCCAGGAAGAAGAAGAGGAACATGATCTGCGGCATGAAGACCACTACCGCGCCCACGCCGGCGATCACCCCGTCCACCACCAGGCTGCGCAGGAGCCCCTCCGGAATCCGCCCGCCCACGAAGGCGCCCAGCCAGTCCTGCCCCGCCTGGATCCAGTTCATCGGGACCTTCGCCCAGGTGAAGATCGCCTGGAACATCAGCCCCATCAGCAGGAAGAAGAGCGCGAAGCCCCCGACGCGGTGGGTCGCCACCGCATCGAAGCGGTCGGTCCAGGTAAGGGGAATCTCGCCCTGCCGCGCCGCCCGCTCCGCCACGGCCCCGATCCACTCGTAGCGCGCCTCCACCGGAGCGGACTGCGGATCGAGATCCGCGCCTTCCAGCCGGCGGAGCGCCGCGTCCACCAGCGGGCGCACGCGCGGGTCCCGGGCGGCCGGGTCCTCGTGCTCGCCGGCGCCGTGGGAGAGCAGGCTGAGGGCGGCGAAGAACGCGCCGTGCTCCGGGCAAAGCCGCGCCTCCACCAGCGCGCGCGCCAGCTCCGCCACCTCCGCGTCCATCACCTCGGGGAGCCGCCACCGGCGGGCGGGAGGGGCGGGCGCCGGGCCCTGGAGGGCCTCCCGGATCCGGTCCAGCCCCTTCCCCCGGCTGGCCACGGCGGGGATCACCGGAACGCCGAGCTCCCGCTCCAGCGCGGGGACGTCGATCTCGAGGCCCACGCGCTGGGCCACGTCGATCATGTTCAGGCAGAGAATGACCGGGAGGCCGAGATCCATCACCTGCGTCAGCAGGTAGAGGTTGCGCTCCAGGTTGCTGGCGTCCGCCACCACCAGCACCAGCTCCGGCCGGGGCGGGTAGCGGCCCAGCAGCACGTCCCGGGCAATCTCCTCATCCGGAGAGCGGGCGTGGAGGCTGTACGTTCCGGGAAGGTCGACGATGGTGAGGTCGCCGCCCTGCAGCCGGCCCTCGCGCCGCTCCACCGTCACACCCGCGTAGTTCCCGACGCGGTGGTTGAGGCCGGTGAGCGCGTTGAAGAGGGTGGTCTTGCCGCAGTTCGGGTTGCCCGCCAGCGCCACGTAGCGCACGCCGGAGGGGACCGACGCCTGGGGCTCGAGGGTGGCGCTCATCCCTGCTCCTCGTACTGTACCTGCACCATGTCCGCCTCCGTCCGGCGGAGGGAGAGGCTGTAGCCCCGGACCTTGATCTCGATGGGATCGCCGAGGGGCGCGGCCCGGACGAACTGCACCGCCGCCCCGCGCACCAGCCCCATCTCCTGAAGCCGCTGCCGCACGCCGGGCTGGCCCTCGATCCGCTGCACCCGCGCCGGCCGGCCGGGCGGGAGCTGGCTCAAAACACACTCGGCCATGGCGTCACTCACCGCTGCTGGGGTTATCCCCTGTCTGCAACAAAAGGCGCCGAGGCTTGCAGGAGAAGCCCGAACCGGCGTCGCTTCCCCTGCGCGCTCCGCGCCTGTTCCTGAACGCTCTTCGAGAGCTACTCGAGAACTCCTCGAGAGCTCTTCGAGATGGGGAGGGCTCCCTGCCGCGCCTCATGCTTCGCCGCCGTGCGCGGGGAGCCGGGTCCCGTCCCCCGGACGCCTAGCGAATGGGCTCGACGACGATCTGCCGGGCGAGCTGGCCGCTGAGCCCCACGCGCGCGTGCTGGACCATGCACACACAGGATGCGCCGGACTGGACGCACCGCACCACGGAATTCTCACAGAACCCCATCTCGCGGAGACGGTGGCAGATTTCCGGATGGCCTTCCAGCTTCAGAACCCGCACGGATGCACCCGGTCGGACGGCACTGAGAGTAGTCATAGCGTGCGTTCGGTCGATGGAAGCAAGGGGCGCCGCGCGCCTCTCCTGCCCGGGCTGGCTGCGCTCTGCCGGTATGCGGCGCAAGCTGCTCGGCAAATTTAGTCTACCCTAAATCACATATGATAGGAAGCACGGGCGCCCAAAAAGTTTCTCCAAATTGCATCGCCGTGCCGCATCCAACGAACACTCAACACCCCGCCCCCACCTCCTTCGCTCCCGGCTCTCCCGGCTCTCCCGGCTCTCCCGGCTCTCCCGGCTCTCCCGGCTC
>CAYQDT010000172.1:0-7206 GCA_964416225.1 uncultured bacterium | reverse complement strand
AGTTCCGCAGCCCGCTGATGTGGGACGTCTTTGCGGTCTCCACCTACGCCTCCGTCTCGCTGCTGTTCTGGTACGTAGGTCTCATCCCCGACCTGGCCACGCTGCGGGACCGGGCGGACCACCCGCTGGTGAAGCGGTTCTACGGAATGCTGAGCCTCGGCTGGCGCGGCTCCGCCCTCCACTGGCGGCGCTACATGGCGCTCTACTTCATCCTGGCCGGTGTTTCCACCCCGCTGGTGCTCTCCGTCCACTCCGTCATCAGCTTCGACTTCTCCGTCGGCATCGTGCCGGGGTGGCACTCCACGATCTTCCCGCCCTACTTCGTGGCGGGCGCCGTGTTCGCCGGCTTCGCGATGACCATCCTGCTGGCCGTACCGCTGCGAGAGCTGTTCAAGCTCCACGACCTCATCACCATGCGGCACATGGAAAACATGGGCAAGGTGATGCTGGCCACCGGCCTGATCGTGTTCTACGGCTACCTGATGGAGGTCTTCTTCGGCTGGTACAGCGGCAACCGGTACGAGAACTGGATGACCTTCGGCAACCGCATGTTCGGACCGTATGCCTGGTCCTACTGGGCGCTGATCTTCTGCAACGGTCTGACGCCCCAGGTACTGTGGTGGAAGAAGAACCGGCAGAGCGTGTGGGTTCTCTTCGTCGTTTCCCTGATCGTGAGCGTCGGGATGTGGCTGGAGCGGTTCGTGATCATCGTCACCAGCCTCAGCCAGGAATTCATGCCGGGAATGTGGGCGATCTACTACCCCACGTGGGTGGACTTCGCCATCCTGCTCGGCACCCTGGGCTTCTTCACCACCCTCTTCACGCTGTTCGTCCGCTTCCTCCCCGCGATCTCCATCGCGGAGATGCGGGAGCTCGTCCTTCACCAGGAGCACATGGCTCATGCGGCGGCGCACCACTAATTCAGCAGAGACCCCGGCTTCCACGGCACCTGCCGCCGCGGCGGAGGCAAGCGTCGTTCCGACGCAGGACGCCCCGGCGGGGACGTACACCGAGGACGGCGACCTCTACGGCATGTCCGCGGAGTTCGAGACGCCGGAGCAGCTCGTCGAGGCGGCGCACCGGGCGTACGCCGCCGGCTACCGGCAGATGGACGCCTACACGCCCGTGCACATCGAGGGCCTTCCGGAGGCGCTCGGCTTCCGGGACTTCTACGTCCCGTCGATCATGCTCGCGGCCGGCATCCTCGGCGCCCTCGGCGGGTTCTTCTTCCTGGTGTACTGCACCATGATCTCCTACCCGCTGAACATCGGCGGCCGGCCGCTCTGGTCGTGGCCCTCGTGGGTGCCGATCACCTTCGAGTGCACGGTGCTCTGCACGGCCTTCACCGGCGTGTTCGGGATGTTCAACCTGAACCGCCTGCCGGAGCCGTACCACCCGATGTTTGACGCGCCGGGATTCGAGCGGTGCAGCAGCAGCCGCTTCTTCCTCGGCATCGAGGCCGCAGACGCCGAGTTTGACCGCGAGAAGACCCGCGCCTTCCTGGAGACGCTGGGCGCCTACCGCGTTGCCGACGTCCCCCTGAGGAAATAAGGACCGTGATCATCCCCCATCCTAAATGGATCTGCGCGCTCGGCGTCCTGGCGGGAGCGACCCTGCTTTCCGGCTGCACCCGGGACTACAAGTTCCAGGACGTGAGCATGTGGAACGGCACGCGGCTCAAGCCGATGGAGCCGCTCGGCGACGCCTCCTCCTCCCGAGAGCTCCCGCCCGGCACCGTGGCGCGGGGCGAGCTGGCGCCGGACGATCCCATCCGCACGGGCCGCACCGGCGGCGCCCTCGTCTCCAAGCTTCCGGTCCAGGTGACGCCCACGCTCGTGACCCGCGGACAGGAGCGGTACAACGTCTACTGCACGCCCTGCCACAGCCGGCTGGGAGACGGTAACGGAATGGTGGTCCAGCGCGGCTTCCCGCACCCGCCGGACTACGGATTGGTCCGCCTTCGCAACGCGCCCGCCGGGCATATCTTCGATGTCATCACCAACGGCTACGGCGTGATGTACAGCTATGCCTCGCGCATCCCCATCGAAGACCGCTGGGCTGTCGTCGCCTACGTCCGGGTGCTGCAGCAGGCCCGTCCGGTGGTCCAGGTGGATCAGTACGCGGCGCAGCGGGAGCAGGCCCGCCGCACGGGAACACAGAATCATTAACGGCTGCGCCGGATCGCAGCGCGGGGCCCGGAAGGCTCGGGACCGCGCTCTCCGGCCGGCAATCGAAGGACGAGAGGCGACTCTTGGCTACATCTGAACTTTGGGACAACGCGGCAGACGCGCTCGGTCCACACCTGCGAGGCCTGCAGAGCAAGGCGCCCATCGCCATCCTGGTGGGCCTCCTGCTGGTGGCCGCCGGTTTCTTCTTCACCCTCGGCCCCAACCCGGAGCCGCCGCTGCAGACGCTTTTCCACGCGTACCTCATCGGCTACCTGTTCTGGTTCGGGGTAACCGCCGGCTCGCTCGGCCTGCTCATGCTCCACCACACCGTGGGCGGCGGCTGGGGCTTCATCATCCGTCGCCAGTTGGAGGCCGGCTCCCGGCTCCTGGGGCTGACGGTGGTGCTCTTCGTCCCGGTGGTGATCGGGATCTGGTTCGGGATGTACCCCTGGATGGATCCGCGCGTCCAGGCGGAGCCCAGCGTCCGCGTGAAGCTCCCTTTCCTCAACCCGTGGACGTTCATCGTGGTATCCGTCATCCTCTTTGGGACGTGGATGCTCTATGCCTCCGCGATGAACAAGTGGGGCGCGCTCCAGAACCAGAAGCTCAGCCGGCAAGAGGAGATCGACAACTCCGCCCGCCTCACCGTGGTTGGCGCCTCCGGCCTCGTGTGGTACGTCCTCTCCATGACCTTCGCGTCCGTCCTCTGGGTCATGTCGCTCACGCCCACCTGGATCTCATCTATCTTCGGCTTCCTGACCGTGGCGTCGCAGGCGCTCTCCACGCTGGCGCTGATGGTGGCGCTCTTTCCGGTGATCATGGGCGGCAAACCGCTGCTGGGCGCGATTCCCCAGAAGTACTTCCGTGACCTCGGTAACCTGATGCTGGCGTTCACGATGCTGTGGGCGTACATGTCGTTCTCCCAGTACCTCATCACCTTCTCCGGGAACACGACCGAAGAGGTGGTCTGGTACGTGCCGCGCACGCACGGCTACTGGGACTGGATCTCCATCGGCGTGATCCTCTTCCACTTCATCATTCCGTTTATGGTGCTCGTCACCGGAGCGCTCGGGACCCTGAAGCTCAAGGACAACCCCTACTCGCTGAGCAAGATCGCGGCCTACGTGGTTCTGGTGCGCTTCCTTGATCTCTGGTGGTGGGTGGCTCCCTCCTTCCGCCCGCACCTCTCCCTCAATCCCGCGGAAGTCGGCTTTCCCCTGCTGTTGGGCGGAATCTGGATCTGGTTCTGGGCCGCCGAACTGCTCAAAGCGCCCACTCTCGCTCCGAAGCACGACCCGCGCCTGGAGGCCTATCTTCACGAGGTAGCCGAACATGCCTGATCCACATCTGGAAGCTGATTTTCCACCACCCGAGTTCACCACGCCGCAGGGCACGCAGGAGCACGGGGTCGACTTCGGCCACGAGGAGCGGGACGTCAATTTCCGCTCCCTGCTGGGCTGGTTCGGCGGCCTCGGGCTGTTCGTGATTGTCTCGGTGATCCTGCTCGCCATTACCAGCTTTATTTACGAGCAGCAGATCAAGGGGCAGGAGCGGGCGCAGTTTGACGCCGTCCCGCTGCTGACCGCCAAGCAGATTCCGCCGCGCCCGTTCGTCCTCCCCAATCCGGTGGACACCGCCGCCCGCCCGCACGAGGTGCTGATGGGCCCGTGGGACATCATGCGGGAAGAGGCGGAGCGGGAGAACGGCGAGCTGCGGCGGCTGGGACTGCAGGATGAGCAGGGCCTGCCCCAGGTGCCCCAGAGCTTCATGCAGGCGGTGATGGCCGCCAATGCCGGCGCGCCCGCGCAGGAGACGGGTGGGACGAGTGGCGCCGCGCCCAGCAGCGGCGTTGCCGAGGACGGGCCGCGCGCCGTCATGCCCTCCGTGTCCAGCGGCGGCACGTCCGTGGAGAACGACCTCCGATGATGTACCGGCTACAGAAGGTGGACGGCACGGCCGCGGTGCGCCAGGCGTCTCTTCTGGCAGCGACTTCCGGCCTCGTGCTCGCGTGGCTGACGGCCGCTCCGGCGCAGGCAGCGGCGCCGCAGCCCGCCTCCGCTGCGGCGGCCGCGCGCGCAGCTGCTCCCGCCGATTCCGCTCCCGCGGGACGGCGCGGACCGGAGCAGGATCCAAACGGCCCCGATGCGGTGATCAAGAAGGTTCGCCTGGATCAGCGGCTGAATAACGACGTTCCGCTGGATACCATTTTCCGGGACGACAGCGGGAAGATCGTCCGGTTCGGCGACTTCCTGGGCAAAAAGCCCGTCCTGCTGATGCTCATCCAGTTCCGCTGCACGATGCTCTGCAGCGAGGAGATGAAGATCCTCGCGGAGAGTCTCAAGCAGATGCAGTTCGACGTCGGGAAGCAGTTCGACGTGGTGGTCGCCAGCATCGACGATCGGGAGCAGCCGGCCCTCGCCGCGGAGTATAAGGCCGGCTACGTACGTGACTACGGCCGGACCGGCTCGGAAACCGGGTGGCACTTCCTCACGGGCAACAAGGAAAATATCCTGCGGCTCGCGGACTCGATCGGCTACCACTTCACGTACGATCCACGGACCGACCAGTTCGCGCATCCGGACGGGGTGATCGTCCTCACGCCGACCGGCCGGATCTCGAAGTATTTCTTCCGCCTGAACTACGACCCGCGCGACCTGCGCCTCGCGCTCGTAGAGGCCACTAACAACAAGATTGGAACGCCGCTGGACGCGTTCGCTCTGCTCTGCTACCACTACGACCCGGTGACGGGCAAATACGGGCTGGCGGTGCTCAAGCTCGTCCGCCTGGGAGGCATCCTGACGGTGCTGCTCATGGGTCTGGGGATCGTGGTGATGAAGGGGTGGGACCGGCACGCGAAGCGCCGCGCGGACGACGCGCGGCACTCCGGCGCGTAATCAGGAGAGGACGCTGTGGGAACGATTCCCCTGTTAAGAATTCAAGGGTCCTCCATCGCGGGGAGCATGGACACCCTTTTCTACGTCATCACGCTCAATGCCGTGGTGTTCACCGCCGCGATCTTCATCGCCATCATCTTCCTGGCGACGAAGTACCGCCGCGGCGCGAAGGTAGACCGCTCCAATCCCCCGCAATACAACCACATCATCGAGATCCTCTGGACGACCATTCCGCTGGCCATCGCGCTGGGCATCTTCGCCTGGTCCGCGATCGTCTACATGGAAGCCCGCCACTACCCCAAGAACGCGATGGAGGTGTGGGTGACCGGGAAGCAGTGGATGTGGAAGGTCCAGCATCCGGAAGGCCGGTGGGAAAACAATGAGCTGCACGTGCCGGCGGGCCGGCCGATCCAGCTCACCATGACCTCGGAGGACGTGATCCACAGCTTCTACGTGCCGGAATTCCGGCTGAAGCAGGACGTGATCCCGGGCCAGTACACCCGCCTGAGCTTCACGGCGACGAAGCTGGGCACCTTCCACCTCTTCTGCGCCGAGTTCTGCGGCACCAACCACAGCACGATGGCGGGAACGGTCACGGTGATGGACCCGGCGGATTACGAGCAGTGGCTGAACACGGGGGCCGCGGAACAGGGCACCATGGCGGCTGCCGGAAAGCGGCTGTTTATCCAGCATGGCTGCGACGGCTGCCACGGCCCCGCTTCCAGCGTGAAGGCCCCGATGCTCGACGGGATCTTCGGCAAGCCGATCCCCGTGCAGATCCCGATCCCGGGCCGGCGGCTGGAAGATACCCCCGCAACCACGCTCATCGCGGATACCCGCTATATCCATGACTCGATCGTGCTGCCGGAGAAGGAAGTCGCGGCGGGCTACCGGCCGATCATGCCCACCTTCCGCAACCGCCTCAGCGAGTACGAAATTGCCCAGATCGTGGCCTATATCCGCTCGCTGGGGAACAGCCCGGGGGTGGAGGGGAACACGCCGAACACGCGCCGCAGCACGCCGCTGTCGGCGAATGATTACCGGGCGCGCACCGGCTTTGTCCCCGGCAACCTGCAGTCACTGACCAGCAAAGCCGGCAATGCGGGCAGCGCGGCGGGCGGCGTGACCGGGAGCGCCAGTACCGCCGGCGGACCGGCCCGAGCCGGCGCCACCGACTCCGATAATCCGGCGACGAATACGGCGCCCACCAATACCGGCGGCACGGTGAACCGGAACGGCGGAGCGGCAGGCGGCGTTGGCGGGGCAGCACCCCCGATCAACGCGCAGGATAAGCCGACCAACGCCACCAAGGGCGCCGCACCTTTGAATTCCAGTAACGAAAGGAAACCGCGGTGAGCAGTTCAACTTGGGACGACCGGCCGGTCTCCCGGCCAGGTGCCGTCACCGGAAGTGTCGACGGCGCCGGGTACGAGATGCCGCGCGACAACTACATCACCACCGACTACGGGTGGAAGTCGTGGATCGTCACGCTGGACCACAAGCGCATCGCGCTGCTCTACCTGGTGACCATCACCGTGATGTTCGCCCTGGGCGGGTTCGGCGCCATGATGGTTCGGCTGAACCTGCTCACCCCGGACAGCCAGCTCATCCGGCCGGAGACATACAACAAGATGTTCTCCATGCACGGGATCGTGATGGTGTTCTTCTTCCTGATCCCATCCATCCCGGCGGTCTTCGGCAACTTCCTGATCCCGATGATGATCGGGGCAAAAGACCTGGCGTTTCCGAAGCTCAACCTCCTCAGCTACTACCTGTACGTCGCCGGAGCGCTGGTCGGGCTGATCGCGCTCACCTTCGGCGGAGTGGATACCGGCTGGACGTTCTACGCGCCATTGAGCACGAACTACGCCTACGGCCCGGTCTCACTCGCCATCTTCGGCGCGTTCCTCGCCGGCTTCTCGTCCATCCTCACGGGTCTGAACTTCATCGTGACGATCCACAAGATGCGCGCGCCCGGCCTCACCTGGTTCCGGCTCCCGCTCTTCATCTGGTCGCACTATGCCACCAGTCTGATCCAGGTGCTCGGCACCCCGGTGCTGGCGATCACGCTGCTGGCGATCCTGGTGGAGCGGACCTTCCGGGTCGGGATTTTCGACCCGAAGCTGGGCGGCGACCCGGTGCTC
>CAYQDT010000171.1:0-7243 GCA_964416225.1 uncultured bacterium | reverse complement strand
CCGAGGCCCTGCAGCGGCTCAAGGGACTGGCGCTGGCGGGGCTGGAACAGGCGAAGGACGATCCATCCAGTCTGGCGAGCCGGGCCTTCTCCCGAGCGATCTATCCGGAAGGCAACCCGCTGCGCCCGCTGACCCTGGACGAAGCGGCTCGCAGTATTCAGGGGATCACGCGGGAAGACCTGGAGAGCTTCTATCGAAAGCAGTACGGGCCGGATCATATGATCCTGGTGGTGGCCGGGGATGTCCGCGCGGACCAGGTGCGCCAGGCGCTCGAGTCCCGCCTCGGGGACTGGGCGCGCAACCCGAGCGCCGCTCCGATCCCCAGTATCAGCGTGCCCCTCGCCGCGGCGACCAAGCGGGAAGTGGTGCAGGTTCCGGACAAGAGCGAGACGGAGATCCTGTACGGCTTCGCGGGTGGGCTGAAGCGCAGCGATCCGGACTTCTATGCCACGCAGGTGCTGAATATGGTGCTCGGCGGCGGCGGGGCGCTCAACAGCCGCCTCGGCAACGTCATCCGGGACCAGCAGGGGCTGGCCTATGGCGTTTCCAGCTTCTTCGACGCAAACCTCTACCCGGGGCCGTTCGAGGTGGAGCTCGGCACCAATCCGGCGAACGCCGAGAAGGCGGTCCGCAGCCTGCAGCAGCAGGTGGAGCGGGTGCGGCAGACCGGCGTGACCCAGCGGGAGCTGGACGAAGCGGTGGCGTACCTGACCGGGCGGTTCCCGCTTCGCCTGGAGACGAACGCCGGAATGGCGGAGATTCTCTGGCTGGCGGAGTTCTACAAGCTCGGGCCGGACTACATCGACCGGTACGCGAGCTATTATCGGGCGGTCACGCTGGGGCAGGTGAATGCTGCCGCCCGGAAGCACCTCCACCCCGATCGGGCCACCCTGGTGATCTCCGGAACAGTTCCCGAGAGCCAGCCCCGGCCCACGCACTGATGAGGGGCTCGGGCTCCGGAATCCCGGCCGGGATTCCGGAGCCCGAGCCCCTCAGCGGAGGGCCAGCCGCTCCACGGCTTCCCAGTCCATTTCCAGCCCGAGGCCGGGACCGTCCGGACAATAGGCCAGCCCCTTTTCCAGGCGGAGCGGGGTGCGGGCCACGCTGGCCTCCTGGTAGAGCGGGCCCAGGATGTCGCCGTGATACGCCTCGGCCGCAACATTCGGGGTGGCGACCGTGAGGTGGCACATCGCCGCGGTTCCCGGCTCCAGCTCCAGGTTGCTGCCGACGGCGCAGGCGACGCGGCGCTCCGCCGCCCGCGCGGCGATCTCCCGGCTGACCGTGATGCCGCCGTTCTTTCCGGGGTAGACGGAGATGATGTCGCAGGCCTCCTTGCGGAGCACCTGCTCGGCGTCCCACGGACTGAAAACGCTCTCGTCGGCCATAATCGGGATCTCTACCCGCCTCCGGACCCGCGCCATCCCCTCCAGATCTTCGCGCCGGACCGGCTGCTCGGCGAGCAGCAGGTTCGCCGGCCGCATCCGTTCGAGCGCCCAGACCGCGTCTTCTTCGCTCCACCCGCCGTTTGCGTCCACGGTGAGGTGGACCTCGGGGCCGAGAGCGTCGCGGACGGCGAGTACCCGCTCCACGTCCTGACGGGGGTCCAGCCCTACTTTCACCTTGATGGTCCGGTGCCCCCACGCCACCCGCTCACGCGCGGCTGCTGCCGTCTCCGCGGCCGGCCGGGCGGCGAGCGAGAAGCGGATTGGGATGGCGAGCGGCCGGATCGGCCCGCCCAGCAGGTCGTACACGGGGTGGCCTTCCGCCTTACCGCGGGCGTCCAGCATCGCCATCTCGATGGCCGACTTGGCAAACGGGTTTCCCCAGGCAAGCGCATCCATCGCCCGCAGCGCGGCCGGCACGGCGCATACGTCCAGGCCGATGACGGCCGGTGCCAGGTAGCCGTCCAGGAGCGCCTTCGCGCCCCAGGCGGTCTCGCCGCTCCAGGCGGGCGTGACGGTCGCCTCCCCCACCCCGTGGACGCCGGCGTCCGTCTCCAGGCGCAGCACCACCACGCGGGAGACGCTGTGGACGCCGAGCGCGCTGGTGATCATGAGCGCGCGACGGATGGGAACTTCGACCACCCAGGTGGTCACCGCAGTGATCTTCATACCGTCTCCGGGTCAGCGGGGGCAGCGCGGTGCCGGAAGGCGGACCGAGCGCCGGGGTGTCGCCCGCGTCGTTCGGCCGGAAGGAGCCGGATTTCTTCACGGCCCCGCGTCAGAAGGCCAATTCGAGGATACCGTTCTCCGCGGTCACGCGCCGCAGCGGGGGAAGAAAGACGCCGCGCGGCGTCGTGAAGGCATTCGGGTCCACGAACACGCTCGTCCCGGAGTTGAGCTGGATTCCGGGGAGCGGCAGGCGCTGAAGGAGCGCCGGCAGCGCGGCAGCCACCACGAACAGCGGGATGGGGAAGACGGCCGCCCGCGCCGCCACAATCTCCAGCACGAGGCGGCCGTGCGCCACCCGCGGTTCGATCTCCAGGGTTCCTTCCAGCAGACCGAGCGCATTGGCGCGGAGGTGGACGCGGCCTTTGGCAAAGCGCTCCACCAGAACCGGCCGGTCCGGCGGCGTCAGGCGGCGTGCCGCGGCTTCGGAGAGACGCACGGTGCCGCTCTCGACCCGGACAAGGAGCTCTTTCCGTGCCGCGGCGTGCGGGTCCACCTCGGCGCGCAGGCCGAGCAACTGGAGGGCGGGTGTCGCCATTGCGCTAGCGCTGCGTCCCCGAGCGGCTCGCCTCGCTGATCAGGCGCACTCCCTCGGCGGAAAGCTCGAGGCGGAAGCCGCCGACCTGCAGGTCGAGCTGCAGATGCTTGCCGTCGCGCTCCGTGTCGATCCGGAGGCGGCCGTCGCTCACTTCGGCGGAGGGGGCCGCGGTCCCCTCGGGTGCGAGCCCCGCCAGCAGCGTGTTCAGCGCTTCGGGCGTCACCTGGACGTCCAGGCTCGTGATCTTGAGCTGCGCGCCCTGCTTGCGAAGCAGCGCGTCCAGACCTTCCTGGCCGATCTCCAGCGAGACGTCCTGGATGCGGATTCCGTCCATTCAAAACCTCATTGAAAAGACCCGGACGGGTCGATGGCGGCGGGGACTGCGGCCGGCGGCCTCTCCCGTGGAAACCGGCGCCCGGGGTTCGCCGGGTGCTATTTTCACCGGCGCAGCGCGGCGAGCGCCGCGCGGACCGAGCCGGAAAGCGAAATCGCCGCCTGGATTGCCGCATAGACGGGCGGCGAGAGCTGTCCGCGGTAATGTTTGGCGTAAAAGCGCCGCAATCCCTCGTGGGAGCGCCGGATTGCCTCCGGACGCACCTGGCGGGTGCTCGCCCCCCCAATGTGGACGATTTGGACGCGCGGATCGTAGTAAATCTCCCACCCGGCGCGCTTGAGCCGGTAGCAGAGGTCGACGTCGTTGAAGAACAGCGAAAACTGTTCATCGAAGAGACCGACCTGCTCCAGCGCCGTCTTCCGGAGCAGGAACGCGGAGGCCATCGGTTGCTCCACCGGCGAAGGCTGGTCTTCGCCGCCGGACCGCGGCCGGTAGGAGCCCCACCGTGAGCGCGGCAGGAGTCGCGCCAGGCCGGTCAGCTCCCCCACCAGCGCCGTTGGGGTGGGAAAGCCGCGGACGGACTCCTGGACGCGCCCGTCCGGGAAGATCAGCGCCGGGGAGACGGCACCCGCCTCCGGGTGTTCCCGCAGGAACCGAACCAGCGCGTCGAGGGTGCCGTGTGGAATCTCCGTATCCGGGTTCAGCAGGAGCTGGAACTCCCCGGTCGCGGCGCGCAGTGCCTGGTTGTTGCCGCCCGCGTAGTTCCGGTTTTCCGTATTCGCGAACAGTCGAACGTTCGGAAACTCCGTGGCCACCAGCGCGGCGCTGGCGTCCGACGAGGCATTGTCCACCACCAGCACCTCGCAGTGCAGCCCCGGAGGCAGTGCTTCCAGGAGGCTCCGGAGACACGCGCGCAGCAGGTCGCGCGTGTTCCAGTTGACGATGATTACCGAGAGATCCACGTCCGCAGCTCAGGAAGGGAGCGAATGACGACGTCCGGCGCAGCGTGGTCGAAGAAGTCCGGCCGGCGCTCCGGCGTGAGCACTCCGACGGTCCGGAGTCCCGCCGCGCGCCCGCCCTGCACGTCCATCACATGGTCTCCGACCATAACGGCCGCCGAGGGAGCCACGTCGAGTTGCTCCAGCGCGAGGTGGAGGTGGAGCGGATCCGGCTTCACGCGGGGGGTATCGGCGCGGGTGAGCAGGACCTCGTGGGGCAACGGCACGTCTTCCAGCACCCGCCGGGCGGCGGCGGGGCTGTTCCGGGTCACGATCCCAACCCGGATCCCCCGCTCCAGCAGCCACCGGAGGGTATCCCGGGCGCCTTCGGCCTCGACGGCACCCTCACACGCCGCCAGCTCGATCCGCACCAGCGTCTCCTCCACGCGGTGCCGGAATGCGGCCGGGTCCGGAAGGCGCGCCGACACGGTGGAGAGGATGGTCAGCACATCCTGCTGGAGGAATTCCGCGGGATCGACTCCCACTTCCCGCACCAGGTCCAGCACCGCCCGCTTCATCGCGGCGAAGTCGATGTGGGTGTGGACCAGGGTGCCGTCCAGGTCGAACAGGACGGCGCGCACGGGGAGGACGGCAGGCGAGGCTGGCAAGGGCATGGGATCCGGCGGCGGCAGAGGTGCGGATCCGGGTTCGACGGGCTAGCCGGCTCCCACCGCAGCTATGTTAGCCCCAAAACTGGCGGCCAACCAGCGCCACGTAAATGGTGAGGTAGAGGGACGCCGTCAGCCGCAGGAGCGGCCGGATGAAGTCGGGTCGGCGGCGGCTGTACCATTCCGCAGCGGCCAGCGCGGGGACGAAGCTCAGGAGCTTGGCGGCGCAGAACGTGAAGAGGCCATGCTCCGCCTGGAGCCGGAGCAGCGGATTGGCTTCGGTAGCCATGTGGTGCTGGAGCCAGTACGCCGTGGTGAGCATGTCCAGCGTGCAGATCAGGGCGATGAGGAGCACTTCCGGGCAGACGCGGAGGCCGTGAGCTCCCGCCGAATACGATCTACCAACACCGGCGCCCACTCGGGACGCAGCTCGCTGAGCCAGCATTGCTTCACCTTCACGCGCCCGGACCGAACCCGCTCGCCGCGGATGTCCAGGCGAAATGGCTGCCACACGGGTCAGCCGGAGACTACATCGAGGCGCGGAACGGCTCGGGGCCGCGCCCACGACCGAGAGGGTTGCTCTCCGTCACCCAAGAATTACCCCGAACGATGGAGTTGTGCTCTCCTACTTTCGATGTATCTTTCTTCCATTATCTTCCAATATCCCCCAATTCCGCCCTTCTGCGAGCCCGGAGCCATCCCTTTCCGACCGCCAGCACGCCGGGCACTCGATCGGGCGAGCGATTGGAAAGAAATCACCCGTCTCCTGGAGGATTTTCCGGCCGGCGCTCCGGAACTCTCTAAGCAAGTAGCGCGTCCTTAGCGTGTCGGCAGACGGAGCCCCTCTTCTCCCGAGCTGCAAGCGGGCATCCCCTGCCACGCCAACCTGGCGGAACCTCCCCACCCTAACTGATGAGCACCCGCATTTACGCCCTTCTCGGCCCGGCCCTCTGCGTTCCCGCACTGGTGAGCGTGCTGGCCCCCCTACCCGCTCACGCGGCTGGAACCGTGCGGGTGACCGTCAGCCCCAACGTCCTCCTTGCGGACGGCGTGAGCCAGGCCACCGTTACCGCGGAAGTCCGCACCAGCAGCGGCCGCCCCGCGCGAGACGGCACCGAGGTGCGCTTCTACACCACGGCGGGCACCATCACCCAGGTGGCGTTCACCTCCGCCGGCGTGGCTCGGGCCACGCTCACCTCCTCCGCGGTACCGCAGACGGCCAATGTCAGCGTGTCGGCAGGTATCGATCAGTCGATCCTGTCGGTTCCGATGGTATCCAAGCTGGTGGAAGCCAACGTCGGCGGGCGTGTCCTGAAGATCCAGGGCAAGTACGTCGCCTTCAGCGAGGACAAGCGCTTCATCCAGGCGGACGAACAGGTCCGGATGCGCTTCCGCGGAGTGCAGATCGAGGCGAACTCTATCCAGATTGACGTCAATCGGAACACCGTGAAGGCGCTTGGTAAAGTTGCGCTTTCCAGCGACAACAAGACGCTGACCGGTGACCGCGTCTGGCTGGACCTGAAGTCGTTCGAGGGCTATATCACCGCTGTCGGAACGCGCAAGTGGTTCAGTGCGTTCGGTCTCACGGACCTTCCGGAGCGGCCCAAGAATCTGAATCCGGACTTCGACCTGGTCGACCTGACGGACAGCAAGCTGCTCTGGGTGGCCAAGCAGGCGGACTACGTGATGGACGAGCGGGTGCAGGTGCAGGGCGCTCGCGCCTACGTCGCCGGCGTGAAGAGCATCCGGATGCCGTTCCACGAGTCGAACCTGCGGGTCGGCTTCGGGGAGACGAGCCAGTACATCGGCTTCGGCACGGACGGGATCAACCTGAACGTTCCGATCTACGTGAAGATGACGCCGGGCTCCACCACGGCCTTCCACGTGAACTACGGCTCCCCCACGGAAGGCGGGCTCGGCTACTTCAGCCGCGAGCACGGTCTCAGCGTGGATCTGGTGGAGAAGTACGGCTTCTCCGGCGCAAGTGAGGGGCAGGCGTCCCTCACGAATATGACCTCGATCGATCGCTGGGGTTTTTTCTGGAACCACACCCAGCAGCTCAACAAGACGACCCGCCTGGTCACCAACTTCCAGTTCCCGGAGCACAAGGACCTCTACGGTCAGATGAACCTGACCACGGGGCTTCCCGTCGGCACCCTGAACCTGGCGATGGCGGGCGCGATGCCGCACCGCACCGGCCAGCTCGCCAAGACCTTCTCCTTCGCCTTCGAAACGAAGCCGAAGCCGCTGGCGCACAACGCCGTCGCGCTCTCCGTGGAGACGACCTCTTTCTGGCGCGACGCGCAGGACGTGCGGCTGGCGCCGGGAATCCGGCTCCCGGTGCAGAACGCGCAGTACCAGACGGTCGGCGTGAAGCTCCGGCCCCAGGCCGTCGGTCTCGGTGCCGGCTTCACGCTGGACAGCAGCGCCACCCTGCGCGCGGTCACCGGCAACCGGTACGGCGGGTTCGGTCCGGCTCTGGAGACCAACATCCGGAAGACGCTCCCCCGCAACGGGCAGCTCTCGTTCGGCGTCAGCTACAACCACCTGGCCAACATCAACGACCTGATCCCGGTGAACGGGAAGCTGAACGCCAA
>CAYQDT010000170.1:0-7247 GCA_964416225.1 uncultured bacterium | reverse complement strand
TGATGGGAACTTGTGGGTCACCGGTGCCGGCTGCGGATTCAGTGCCGGGTGAGGATGTCCCTAGTTTAGCAACCGGCGCGGGGCTCGACATGCGGCGGGCGCCCCACGGGGGCCGCGGACCGGTCCCGGATTTTTCGGGATCGGTTCGCCCGGAGCTTGACGGAGGCGAGTGCGGAGTTCGCCCCTTCACTCCCTCCAATACCGTTCGATCCCAATCCGCCCGGGGGTGACCCGGAGGGTGACCATTCCGGAGCGGTCCGTCCGCTCCAGCGGAATCCCCGCTGCCGCGATGCGCGCGACCGTATCCGGCGCGGGGTGCCCAAAGCGGTTGTCGCGTCCGCAGGAAAGGACGGCGACACGGGGGCGGACCGCCGTGAGCAACTCCGTGCTGGTGGCCGTGCGGCTCCCGTGGTGCCCCACTTTCAGCACGTCGGCCCGCAGTTCCGGGCCCCAGCAAAGGAGGGCGGGCTCCGTCTTCGCCCCGGCGTCTCCGGTGAGCAGCATCCGCGTCCCGCCGCTGTCCCACCGGATCACCAGGGACTCGTCGTTCGGATCCTGGGGGACGGGCGCCCGGGGATCCCGGAGCGGGCCGAGCACCGTGAGCAGGGAGCTCCGGATGCGGAGCCGGTCGCCGGGACGGGGATGCAGCACCGGGATGCGCCGCTGCTCGGCGGCGGCGCGCACGCGCGACCACTCGGTCCAGTCCCCGGTGCGAGCATCCTCCAGCAGGAGTCGGACGGGGAGTCCGTCCAGGACCTGCGGGAGCCCGCCCATGTGGTCCGCATGCATGTGACTGACCACCACCGCGTCGAGCGCCGGCACCCGCAGGGCTCGCAGCGCCTGGACCACCGGCGAATGGTCCGGACGGAGCGGCGTGGGGCCGGCGTCGACCAGCACATTGCTCCCGTCCGCTCCCTGGAGCAGGAGCGCGTCGCCCTGACCCACGTCCATGGCGCGAAGGGTCGCGGACCCGGGTGGCGCGGCGGGCAGCCGCTCCGACACGAGGAGCAGCAGGGCGATCGTCGCCGCGCAGAGGATCGGAACCGGGCGCCGCGCGGGGAGGAACGCCGGCGCGGCAAGCCCGATCAGGACCAGGGCCACCAGCCACACCGGCGGCGGGAAGACGTCGGACGCGCCGAACGGCGGCTGCGCGAAGAAGCGGGCCCAGCCGCAGAGTGCCGCCACGGACCACTCGACCGGGCCGCGAAGCAGGGTGAGTCCGAGCGCGCTCAGCACGGTATGGAACAGCGCGAGCAGGGTGAAGAGCTCGGCCAGGAAGAAAACGAAGAGGTTCGCGAGGATGCCGCTCCAGACGGAGCGCCCCCGGTAGAACGCCAGGAGCGGCGCGGTGGCCAGGTGCGCCGCCACCGAGTTCCCCAGCGCGCCCGCCACCGCCGTGTGCCCGCGGCGCAGCAGGTGCTGCGGCTTGGCGCCCTCCCCTGGACCCAGCGCCGCGCTCAAGGGCCCGCCGAGCTGCCGGAGCGACCAGAGCGCGACAAACGACAACTGGCCGCCCACGTCGAAGACCGAGAGCGGATTGAGCGCGAGAAGCGCCAGCGCCGCCACTCCCAGGCAGTTCTCGGCATCCGTCTCCCTCTGTAGAGCGAGTCCGAGCGTGACGACCAGCCCGATGACGAACGCACGAGTTACCGAGGCCGAGCCGTCCGTGGCGAGCCAGAATACGGTTAGCGCCAGGAAGCCGGCTCCCCACCAGAGATACCGCCAGCGATAGCCGCGCCAGCCGAGCCAGAGAAACGGCACCAGCACCAGGGTGACCTGGGTGCCGGAAACCACGAGAAGGTGGATGGTCCCGGAATTGCGGAAGAGGTCGGTGACCTCCGCGGAGAGGGCGGTATCCGGGTTGTCGGCATCGCCGATGAGAAAGTCGTTCGCCACCAGGGCGGCCGTGGGCGAGAGGGTCCGGCGGTTGACCTCCAGGATGCCCCGGTGCACGGACCAGGCCCACTCCTGGAGCGCATTTGAAGGCGCGCGTCCGCAGGTGAAGCAGGACCGCCGCACCCCGGCGGAGCCAGTACAACCGCGCCGAAGGACCGCCGGGATTCACCTGTGGCGGGGGGCGGTGCAGCACGCCGCTTACCTCGATCGCATCGCCGGCGCGGGCGCCGTCCGGGGGGTAAAGCCCGACCGATCCCCATGCTTGCGCCCAGCCGTTTGGGGAGAGGGCCGCCTGTACGTATAAAAGGCTGGGCTGGTTTTCGCCGGCGCCGGTCATCCCGAGCACCCCGCGAAGCGAGACCTGCTTTCCCGGCTGGATGGCGGCGGAGCGCGGCGGGTCCAGCGAGCGCCCGGTGAGTCCGATGAAGAGCGCCGCGATGGCCAGGAACGTGGCGAAAACCCACCGGCGCAGCAGCGCCGGAATCATGCAGGCGGCCAGCAGACAGCTCCAGTAAGGGACAATCTCCGGTGCGTGGTAGGTGAGAAAGACGGCTCCCACGGCCATCCCGGCCCACCAGAAGAACGGCCGCCGGTGGAACCAGGAGGGGTCGATGCGCGGAGCGGTCATAGGGGGCCGAAAGGGAGGCGCACGGGGCCAACCGACGCTGGGCCGTCGGAAATACGGCCCGAGGATTCGGTCGGAGGATCGGTCGAATGATGGCTTCAGGAACCTGACAAAGATGCCATTCACCGGAAAGGAGATTGCTCCTCCCCGGACGAATTGCATGCCAATCGGAGAACCATGTCCATCGCGTCAGGCCCGGACTCTGCCGCGCGGGCGCTCCGCCGGAAAATCCGCGCCCTTCGTTCCATTCCAAGCGAACTTTTCGTGGGTTGAGCGAAGAAGCGGGTTACGCGCCGGGTGCCGCGGGTATATGAGAACAGAACTCCGTATCTGAGCGACGGAGCATTCCACCCCGGTCTCATCCCAGACCTCCACTTCAATTTCGGTACCAGAAAGCATCGGGCCGCGATGCCCTTCGCTCCCGCTGATTTTCCATTCTCGTCTTCTTCGGGCTTTCGCCAGCCCACCGGATCATGCCCACGCAGCATAGAGTCAAGGACGTTCGCATGCAGCACCTGACAGATGAAGTCGTACCCGACTTCAGCGAAACAGATGAACATCCAACGCATGACGCACAGCCTTTACACTGGTTGACGGCTCCGGATACCCGGCTGCTCACCCCCGCGGAAGAGGTCCAGCTGGCCCATGCCATTCGCGCGGGCTGCCTGGAAGCGAAGCAGCGCATGGTGGAGGCGAACCTGCGGCTGGTGATCAGCGTGGCGAAGCGGTACCGTTGCCGCGGGCTCTCGTTCGAGGACCTCGTCCAGGAAGGGATCATCGGACTGATGGCCGCCATCGCCCGCTATGATCCGGATAAGGGATACCGCTTCAGCACCTATGCCACGCACTGGATCCGCCAGGCGATCGGCCGCGCCATCGATAACCACGGCCGCCTGATTCGCCTGCCGAGCCACGTCGCGGACGCGCTGCGCAAGCTGGAGCGCTGCCGGATGCTGCTGGCGCGCAAGCTGGGGCGACAGCCGACGGTTCAGGAGCTCTCGCACGAGACGGCGGTTCCGGTGAAGAAAATCGAAGCGCTGCTTCAGTCGTCCCAGGAGCCGCTTTCCCTGGATGCGCTGCTGGGCGAGACCGAGGAGACCTCCCTGGGAGACCTCCTGCTGGATACCACCGCCCCGGATCCGGAGCAGGCGACGCTGCATACCCGCAGCCGGGAGTCGCTGGAGATGATCCTGGATGTCCTCCGCCCGCGGGAGCGTCGGGTGATCGAGAAGCGATACGGCTTCGTGGACGGCCGGGTCCACTCGCTGCAGGAAGTGGGTGAGCAGCTCCAGATGTCTCGTGAAGGGGTCCGGCAGATTGAGGTCCGCGCCCTCCGCAAGCTCAAGCAGGCGGCGTATGCCACCCGTATGGATGAGTGCCCCGCCTGATCGCGCCGCGGCGGGCGCCCGCCGCGCGAGCCTCGACCGGGGCGGATACCGGCCGCGGCGCCAGGACTTCCGAAGCGGCTAGACCCCCAGCGTCGGCTGTGCGCCCGGGCCGGAGGAGAGGCCCAGGTGCTGGTAGGCGAAATGAGTGGCCCGGCGACCGCCGGGCGTGCGGGCCAGGAAGCCGATCTTGAGCAGGTACGGCTCCACGACCTCCACCAGCGTGCTCTGCTCCTCGTTCAGCGTCGCCGCGAGTGCCTCAATGCCCACCGGACCTCCCTGGTAGGTCGTGATGATCACCCGCATCAGCTCGCGGTCCAGGCGGTCCAGGCCCAGGTGATCGATTCCCTCGAGCCGGAGCGCTTCGTCCGCCGCCTCTCGCGTGATGACGCCGTTCCCCTCCACCTGGGCGAAGTCCCGCACCCGGCGGAGCAGCCGGTTTGCGATGCGTGGGGTTCCTCGGGAGCGTCCCGCGATCTCAATCGCTCCGTCCTCCTGGATCGGAACGTTCAGGATGCCCGCGGAGCGCTCGATGATTGTCCGCAGGTCGTCGGGATGGTAGTAGTCCATGTGATAGGTCAGCCCGAACCGTCCCCGCAGCGGACCGGACAGGAGACCCGTCATCGTGGTCGCCCCGACCAGCGTGAACGGCCGCAGCTTGAAGTTGAGCATCCGGGCATTGGCGCCCTTGTCGACCACGAAGTCGATGGTGAAGTCCTCCATGGCCGGGTAGAGGTACTCCTCTACGGTGGCGTCGAGGCGGTGGATCTCGTCGATGAAGAACACGTCGCCCGGCTGGAGGTTGGTGAGCAGCCCCATGAGCTGCCCGGTCTGCTTGAGCGCGGGGCCGGAGGTGATCTGGATGTTGACGCCCATCTCCTCCCGGATAATGTGGGCCAGGGTCGTCTTGCCCAGGCCGGGAGGTCCGTGGAGCAGCACGTGATCCAGCGGCTCGCCGCGCCGCCGGGCCGCTTCCAGCGCGATTTTCAGCGGGCGAATCACCTCTCGCTGCCCGACGTATTCCTGCAGCCTCCGCGGACGCAGCGACTGCATCTCCGGCTCTTCACCCGGCAGTTCCCCGCCGGTCATCAATCGCTCACGCATCGCTGGGCTCTCCAGGGCCTCCGGTGGCGCGGGACCTCGGCACCACGCACCACCACGCCTCATCGTTACCGCAATTCGTTCCCGAGCACGGGAGTCGGCGTTCCGGCGCACCGGGGTGGAGCGGGCCGCGCACCCGGCCCGCCGGCGCGAGCGCACCCTCCCGCCGGCCCCGGTCTCCCCCTCGCCAGGTGCCAATCGTGCCTCTACCCCGGCCGCTCCGCGCGCCAGATCTCCTCGAGCAGGCCCTGGTAATCGGCGAGGTCCGGGCGCCGTGAACGGGCCGCTTCGATCATCCGCACCGCTTCCGCATGCTTGTAGCCCAGTCCCTGCAGGACCGCCTCCACGTCCGCCACATAATCCTCGGAGACTGCTTCCGGAACTTCCTCAATTTCCGGCTTGGGAAGGAGGGCGTAGCGCAGCGCCTTGCCTTTCAGCGTCGCCACGATCTGGTCGGCCTTCCGCTTGCCGATACCGGGCAGGGTGCCCAGAATGCGCGTGTCCCGCCGCTCGATCGCGCTGGCGTAGTCACAAACCGGAATGGTCATGGAGCGCGCCGCGATGGTGGGGCCGACGTCCGCCACGGTGAGCAGGAGTTGAAAGAACTCGCGGTCTTCCCGCTCGTGGAAGCCGATCAGGATCGGCTTCGGCTGGCGCTCGCCGACATGGTAGTAGATCCAGAGCGCCGCTTCCTTCCCTTCCGGTCCCGCACCCGGATTTTCCCGGCAGACCTGGGACCGAAGCACCTTTGCTTCGATTCCCGGCAGCAAGATCTCGTAGCCGAGCCCGCCGACTTCCAGCACCGCGCCCGTTTCGTCCAGGTGGCGGATGGTGCCCCGGAGGTAGGCAATCATCCGCGGGCCTTCTTCGCGCGTGAGCCGACCATCCACCCGGTTCCCGGACCCGGACCGCGGCGGTGTGCGGTCAGCGCAATCGCCATGGCATCCGCGACGTCGTTCGGCGTGGGAACCTTTGTCAGATGGAACAGCCGTGCCACCATCTCCTGAACCTGCTCCTTACTTGCGGCGCCGTAGCCCACCACGGCGGATTTTACCTGGCGCGCGGGATAGCTCCAGACCGGGATGCCGCCCTGCGCCGCGGCCAGACAGATCGCGCCCCGGGCGTGCGCCATCAGCAGCGCCGTGCGCGGAAACCGGTATTCCGAATAGAGATCCTCCAGCGCCATCGCCGCCGGATGAAACTCCCCGATGATGGCGCTCACCTCTCGGTGGAGCTGCACGAGCCGCTCCGGAAGCGGCGCCTGTTCGTCGCTTCGCAGCGCGCCGCCCTCCACGAGCGTCGGCTCCGCGTGCGGGCCCTCCAGATCCACCACGGCGTAGCCGGTACAGCCGAGGCCGGGATCAATGCCGAGGATACGCATCCTGGACCTCCACGCGGGGAACGCAAACTAATATTCTCATAAAACAAGTCTGAAGGGGTCTCCCGCCGCGGATTTCCCGACCCTCTGCCGGTCAGGCCGGTCGGGTCGGCCGCGTGCTTTCGAAGTCCCCACCTCCCATCGGTATTGATGTCGGCAGCGGACGGGGCGAGCGGTCCGGGAGTTCGGCGGGGGATGCGGCGGCCCGTGATTCCGGCTGCGCGCGTGCGCGTGTGGCCGGCGTTTGCAGCGGGAGACGCGCGGGGAATACCGGACAAAACCCGCAGGGGCGCAGCGGGTTGAGGGAGGAGAAAGGATGCCCTGGTCGATCAACGGACGGGAGATTTTCGGGGAGCTCAACACTTCGTTTCCGATGGAGACGGAAGAGATTCTGGACTGGGCCGAAGAGCGTGACGAGATCCCGGAATATGTACTCGCGGACCTGCGGGAGCATATGCCGCGTCGCACCTGGCCGGACCATGAAACTTTCATGAGCGAGGTCCAGAACTACACCTGGACGACGCCGGAAGGCGCCCGCGCGCCCGTCTGGGGCGGCGTGACGCAGGGGGGTCTGGATTAGCGGCAGCACCGGGCTGCTTCACGAAAGGCGAGCCGGACCGCGCCTGCGGCGGCTCGCCTTTCGTCGTTTCTGCGGCCGGTGTTTGCAGGCGCGGCCTTCCCGCCTGGGCGGGAAGCGATCGCCCTTGCCCGGCCCCTCTGCGGTGTAACCCTGGCCCCGACGGTCCCGTCGAAGCAATGACGTGTCGATCCGAGCACTCCTGCCGCGGAACGGCTCGCCCTCTTTGTCGGAGACCGAGATGCAGCGTACCACCTTCTGGATCCTCGCCTCGGCGCTGGCCGC
>CAYQDT010000169.1:6380-7250 GCA_964416225.1 uncultured bacterium | reverse complement strand
ACACAGCCGCGCGAGGAGTAGAGGTCCTTGCTGCGCTTCGATTCGCGCGGGATGCGGATTGTCCTACTGGAGGGCAGACGAGACGAATACGTTGTTCGTGCTGTCCGTCTCGGCAACGGAATGCTGCGGGTCCAGCACCGCGATGAGGTATTTGCCGGTGAGCTCCGAGTACGGAAGCGGCTTCTTGGTCCGGAAGCGGAAGTTCTGCGACTGACCGGCCGCGAGGCTCCGGAGGCGGAACGTGCCAAGGCTGATATCGCCACCGTCCAGCTTCCGATCGCTGGAGAGGTAGAACTGCACCGTGTAGGTGCCGCTGCTCACGGTCCCGATGTTCCGGATGGTGAGCGCGCTGTCCGCGAGGTATTTGGCATTGCGGGCGGCGCCCTTCTGCACCAGAGACGCGTGGATGCAGCTTCCGGTCAGGTCCGGTCCCACCGCCGCTACGGCCGTCGATAAGCTGGAGGTATTATTCCCGACGTTCGAGTCGAACTGATCGCCGCTCACGGCGACGACATCCGTGAGAGTTCCGACCGCTGTCGGATGGACCGTGATCTGCACGGTGGTCTGGCCGCCCGCCGGGAGCGATCCCAGGCTGAACCGTGGGGTGCCGCCGGAAGAAACCGGTGCCGGGTTGCTGGACACGAAGACGGCGCCGGATCCGAGTGTGTTCACCAGCGTGACCCCCGTTGCGGTGTCGGCGCCATGGTTGCTGACCTGGATCGTATAGACCAGTTGTCCTCCGGTGGTCGCGGGCGTGGGAGCTGCCGAGACGGTAACCGAAAGGTCCGTCACCAGCGGCGTCAGCAGGAACGCATCGGTGTCTCCGTTCAGCGTTCCCCAACCCGCAATCTGACCGCTGCCGTTGATCGC
>CAYQDT010000169.1:234-6370 GCA_964416225.1 uncultured bacterium | reverse complement strand
TCCTCGAGATACCAGCCCATTCCCGGAGCGATGGCGGCATTGAGGTCCGATAGAGCCCCGTTCTGCCAGAGAAAGGCACGGTCGGCGGCGTTGGCCCCCTGCGCGCTGCCGACCACCTGACCCGAGGCATTGACGGCATAGGCAATACTGGAGGCGCCGCCCAGGGTTCCGAGGTCCTGCATGGCGCCATTCTGCCAGAGGAACGCATGGCTGGCGCCCGCCGAAAAACCGGATGTGCCCACCACCTGGCCCGCGGAGTTGATCCCGTAGGCCGCACTGGAATCCCCTGCCAGGACCCGAGGTCGGTCATCGCTCCGTTTTGCCAGAGAAAGGCCTGCGTCTGTCCCGCCGAAGTCTCCGCGGCACCGACGACCTCGCCGCCCTCGTTGATTCCGCAGGCGGAGCTGTAGGTGCCGCCCAGGGTCCCGAGATTCGTCATGGCGCCGTTCTGGCACACGAAGGCCCGCGTCTGACCCGTGTTGAGACGCGACTCGCCCACCACCGTATCGCTGCCGTTGATGGCGAACGCGGCGCTGTAATCACCGCCAAGGGTGCTCAGGTCATGCATCTGGCCGCTCCCGCCAGAGGAAGGCGTGGAATGCCCCGCCCGCGGGGTCGAGGGTCGCGCGTCCGACGATATCGCCCGCGGCATTGATCCCCAGCCCCGTACTGACGAAGCCGCCCAGCGTGCCCAGGTCCGCGATGGACGTGGCGGAGAACCGGAACGCGTGGTTCAGATTGGCGGCGGTCCGGCATTCACCAACCACCTGTCCCGCGTCGTTCAGCCCATAAGCCTCGCTGCTGTAGCCGCCGAGCGTGGCCAGGTCGGTCACCCCGGTATCTCGGAGCCGTCACCTGCTGCTCTGCCGCCGCCGGAGGCCCGGCCGCAGCGACACTCCAGGCCGCCAGGCCGGTCGTGAGGAGGGCACCGATGAGGATCCGCTGCTGACGACGATTCGATGGGTGCCCGGTTCTCCGGCGCACGCCCCTGGTACCTGCAAACTTCACAATCTGACAACGTCCTTTCCGTCCGGCCCCGCCCTGCGAAACCATGCAACCATCTTTCGGCAGGTTGCCGTTTAGAGAAGCGGACGAGCGCCAGCCTTCCATGATGCATCGTTCAGATGAATTTTGGCTCGTCGCCACTGCGCGTTTCCCGGGACTGCACCGCTGCCGGACGAGCGGCTGACCGGCAGCAATAACGCAGTCGAGGCGCTGGAGGTACTTCCGGGAGGGCTCCCGTGGCGGGACGCTCCGAGATCCCCACGAGCTTGCCGCGTGGACCGGGCGCGTTCGGGAGGCGGCGGCCGTCCGGAGGCGACCGGCGGGAGCATACCGGCGCCGCGGAGGCGCTCCTGGCCGCCTGGGCAAGTTCCAGGGAGGCCGCTGCCCAGCGCCCCCCGGGCTTCAAAGGCCGCGGCTGCCCGAAAATCGCCAAGGGCTTCCGCCTGGTTGGGCGATCCGGGGCGCCGCCGGCCCCGCGGCCGGGCGCACCATCCGTCGCACGCTCCCCCGCTCCGTTACCCGGCGAGGAGCCGGCAGGGGGCACGCCGACGGTGGACCGCAATTCCCACGCCGGTCGTGACGGCCGGCACGCGGGTGGCGGGCGGAGTCACGCCTCCGTGCGCCGGCGTGGAGATTCCTAGCCGCCTCCCGGCCGGGTCGCGGGGGAATCGTGAGGGATGTTCGGAACCTGGCTCGGGTCGTACTTCGAGCCGGCCGAAACCTGAACCATGGTGATGCGCACGCGGGTGGGAAAGAACTTTTCCGGATCGGGCCGCTTGTGAGCGTGCAGCCCGCTTCCATCCTTCATCACCAGGTCCATCTGCTTGATGCCCTCGGTCCAGATGATGGCGTCGTTCTCCCAGAAGGAGCGCATCGAGACGTCTTTCTCGTAGACGCCTTTTGCCGTGTAGGGGCCGATTCCCGTGCAGCCGTAGCCATTACCCTGGCCGCGGTTGGGAATGTAGCAGAGACTCCACTGCGTCGGCTCACCGCTGTCCGGCCGGTCCAGAACCTCGATCCGGATATGGACGGTCCCATTGCGGTAGTCCACGGGGCTGGTCCAATCACGGGGCCGCTTCGGATTGATGCGATCTCCTTTCACGTAGTAGTGCGACTTGCTCGGCGTCGAGTTGTCGGCGTCCATTTTGGAGAAGGGAAAGGTGACGTCGAAGAGCACGAACTGCTCCGCCCGCGCCGCGCTCGGTGCAAGCAGCAGCGTCGAAGCGGCCATGGGAAGCCAGAGCATGGAGACCGCGGCGCGTAGGAAGTGATACCGAATCATAGAGCCCCCAAAATCTCCGTCCAACCGCGGCCCGGTCCTCCGCGGTCCGGACCGCGCTCCGCGTCGAAGTTCGCCGGTCTGGCGAGCGCCCGGCCCGTCAGGCTGTCTTGAGCATCTCCAGCCCTCGCAGCGTGCCGGTACTCGAAGCGAAGTGGTCCGCCTCAAGGCCGAAGCGCTGGAGGATGTTCACGAACAGGTTCGGCAGCGGATAGTTTCGGGTGCGATCGAAGGCCAGGTGCTGCCCGTGCCGGAAGCCGCCGCCGGCGAAGAGGACCGGCAGGTTGGTGGTCACATGGGTGTTGGCGTTGCCCAGGTTGCTGCCGTAAAGCACCATCGTGCGGTCCAGCAGCGTTTCGCTGCCTTCGCGGTGCGACTTCAGCTCCGCGAAGAGACCGGCCAGCAGCTTCATATGCTCGCGGTCGATCCGCTCGAGCTGCGCCAGCTTCTCTGGGTTTCGCCCATGGTGCGAGAGATTGTGGTAGCCATCCGAAACGGGCTTGCCTTCCACGGTGATGGCGGGTGAGTTGACGCTGTCCAGCATCAGGGTGATATTCCGCGTGGAGTCCGTGGCGAAGGCAAGCTGCGCCATGTCATACATCAGCCGCGCCCGCTCCATGTACTCACGCGAGTCCTGCGGATCCACGGGCGGCTTCACGTGGACGACCGGACGCGGCCGCTTCTCCCACTCCGCGGATTGTACGAGGCGCTGCTCCAGCTCGCGCACCCCCGTAAAGTACTGGTCGAGTCGCTCCCGGTCCCGGACGCCGACGCTGCGCTTCAACTGCCGGGTCTGGTCCGCGACCGTGTCCATGATGCTCCGGCCGAGCGCCAGGCTGCGAGCCTGCGCCTGGACCTCCTCCGGGGAGCCGCCCAGAAAGAGCTTCTTGAAGACTTCCGATGCCTTGGTCTCGCAGGGGAGGAGCACCCCGCCCGCCGTACAGGAGAGGCTGCGCGCGCCCTGCACGTTCACCCCGAGGGTGAGGGAAGGAAAGCGGGTCAGATGACCGATCCGCTCGGCCACGAACTGGTCCAGGGAAACGGTGTTGCGGAAGCCGCCGCTGGAGGGGTGCGGCGCGGCGGTCAGGAAGCAGATGTCCGCCGGGTGTCCCGCGTCCACTTCCGGATGGGAGACGCCGCTGCAGACCGTGAAGTCCGAGCGGAACTCCCGGAGCAGCTCCAGGTAGGGAGAAAGCGCGTACTCCCGCCCCGTCTGCTCCGCGCTCGGGAAAAACTTATCGGGCAGCAGGCCCAGGTTGTTGCAGATACCCATGAAGCGGCGCGGGGCCAGGCTCTGCGTGTCGGCCCGGGCGCCGGTGGGCAGCATCGCGTCCAGGAGCGGGAGGCCCAGCAGCACGCCCGCCCCGCGCAGGAAATGACGCCGGGAGAGCGCGCTCGACGCCTGGAAATGGACAGCTTTCATTCGTCTACTTGTTCCTGAAAAGATCGCTCGCGAGAATGCCGTGCACCAGAGACCGAACCCCGTAGCCTCCCGGGCGCGCCTGGTCCAGGATGGCTTCCACCTTCGGTCGATCGCCGAAGCGCACCGGAGCGCCGGTAGAATAGGTCACCAGTTGCCGTACCAGGTTGCGGGCAATTTGCCGCTCGTCCCGCAGCAAGAGCTGCTTCAGGTCCCGGACGTTCTGGAAGGAGCGCCCGTCCGGCAGCACGCCGGATGGGTCCACCGGCTGTGCCGCGTGGAAGACGAACGGCTGGCCGTTCTTCCCGAAGCCGGGAACGTGCGTCCCGTCACCCAGGGCGCGATAGTGGTCCCGCCAGCCGCCGAACACGTCGAAGTTCTCCAGCGCGAAACCGGGCGGATCGATCCGCGCATGGCAGGCGCTGCAGGTCGCTTCCGTGCGGTGCTTCGCCAGCTGCTCCCGAATGGTGGCGGCGCCCCGGATGTCCGGCTCCACGGAGGGGATCGAGGGCGGCGGCGGCGGCACCGGCTGCCCCAGGATCCGCTCTGTCACCCAGGCTCCCCGCAGCACCGGAGAGGTGGTGGTGCCGTTCGCCGTGACCTTCAGCACGCTGGCCTGCGTGAGCACCCCACCCCGCACGGAGCCGGAGGGCAGCGAAACCCGGCGGATGGCCGAGCCCTGAACGCCCGGCAGACCGTACAGCGCCGCGAGCCGCTCGTTGACCATCACGAAGTCCGAGCTCACCAGGTTGCGCGCCGGGAGGTCGCCGTGCAGCAGCTCGGCGAAGAAAGCGCGAGTCTCCTCGATGGAGGACTCGGTCAGATAATCGTCCAGGTAGTAATCCGGGTAGAGCGTCTCATCCGGCGAGGTGTTGCCTGTCTTGCGCAGGTCGAGCCAGTAATCGAGAAACGCGTCGACGAACCGCCGCGACCGCGGATCGGCCAGCATGCGCTCCGCCTGCGCGGAGAGTACTTTCGGATCGTGCAGGCCGCCGCGATCCGCCAGCGAGCGCAGGGCGGCGTCCGGCTCCGAATTCCAGAGGAAGTACGACAGCCGTGCCGCGAGCGCGTGGTCCTCCAGCGGCCCCGGGCGCTCTTCCAGGGTCACGAAGGCGGGTGAGCAGAGGACTCCGGTATCAGCCGTAAGGACTGCTTCCGTAAAGCTCGCGCCTGCCGCCCGCGCCGTATGGAAGAGCTTCACGAAAGGCCGGATCTCGCTCTCCGGGACCGGACGGCGGATCGCGCGCCGCATGAAGCCGCTCACCAGCCGCTCGCCGTCCTGGTCGGGGTTGCTCGAGACGACCTCCACCGGTTTCCCCGCGGCGTCCTTCAGCGGCAAGTCCCCGAAGAGCAGCTTCTGACCGCGCGTCGGCCAGCTATCGTAGAGCGGCCCCTCCACTTCCAGCCACTGGTACGCCACTCCCGGCTGGCCCTCTGGAGTAGCCAGGGGGTTGTGCCAGTTCGGCGGGCGCGAACGGAACAGGCGCGCGGCGTCCGGCATGATGGTCTCGCCCTTGATCAGCACCACTTCCACCTCGCCGACCGTCGGCCGCGGTCCCACGTCCAGGCTCCCCAGCCGGCGCAGCTGCTGCGGCGGTGAGGAGGCATAGAGGGTAACCGGCTCGCGCGTCCGGCCGGCGGAGAGCTCCTGCCGGCTGGGCCTCCACCACTGCCGCGCGTTCATCGGAGCCGCCCAGAAGGAGTGTCCGCGGAGGCGGAGCCGGTACCTCCCCGAGGCAGGTGCGTGGAACTGGTCGAAGCGCGGTTGAATCGGCTCGTAGGCGCTCGCCACCACTCCCATTGCCTCCAGCTCCCGCTTCGCCGGTTCCTTCGCGCCCACCGTCATCGGAGCGGCGCGTGTCAGCGCCGGAACGTCTGCCCCGTTGTCCAGGATCGGGAAGGTGGCCCGCTCGGGCGAGCCGTTGAACTCGTTGAAGCGCGCGAGCCCGACAAACGAGCGCTGCTCCCGCGCATAGAAGCGCTGGGGGCCGCCCGCCGCACGCGCGGGCTGCTTCACCATTGCCTCGCGAAGGGCATACGCGGCAGCGGTGAGGTAGCGGCTCATCTGGACGTGGGAGACATCCAGCGCGTCGCCGACTTTGTTGAAACGGGCGGAGAGTCCATCCTCCGGAAGCATCTCCTTGATCTACAGCCACGGCGCGTCGAGGAGGTCGCGAAGCGTGTTCTCGTACTCGTACCGGTTCATCCGCCGCCAGGTTGAGCGTCCCTCGCGGCGCGCCCGCGCTTCATCCACGGCGATGAGCGGCTGGCTGAGGGCGGCGACGAAGCTCTTGCGGGCGGCGGGAGTGGGCTGCGCGGCCGACTTCGGCGGCATCTCGCCGGCGGAGACGCGGTCCACCACCTTCACCCAAAGGTTGAAGTTGCCGGTGTCTTCGGGTCGGAACGCGGTGGTGAGATCCAGCCCGCCGCTC
>CAYQDT010000169.1:0-224 GCA_964416225.1 uncultured bacterium | reverse complement strand
CTTTGCTGTGGCAGCCCAGGCAGTTCCGGTGCAGGAAGGTTTGCGCCGCAGCCGGCACGGCCGGAGCCGCATGGGAACGGGAGGGACTGGGAGCGCCGCCCTGGCCGACCGACGCGGCGAGGACCAGCGGCGCCCCACTACCGAGAGCCAGCAGGCCCAGCGGCAGGCGCCAGGTGAATGCCCGCCTCGCCGCGATCTCTCTGAATGGGCCGGTCGGCCGTCTG
>CAYQDT010000168.1:0-7314 GCA_964416225.1 uncultured bacterium | reverse complement strand
ATGAAGGCGCATCCGGAGGTGATCGACTTCTGCCTGGTCTGCGGCGATCTGGCGGACGAGGGGACGGCGGAGCAGCTCGGCGCGATGCGGGAGCTGCTCGGGACGCTCGGGATGCCGTATTACCCCATCATCGGAAACCATGACTACGCTGAGGAGGACGGGAGCCGCGAGGCCTACGATGCAGCATTCCCGGGCTGCATCAATTATGTCTTCGAGCATCGGGACTGGCAGTTTCTCGGCCTGGACACCTCGGAGG
Organism: uncultured bacterium; assembly: GCA_964416225.1. GTDB lineage: Bacteria > Armatimonadota > SYMT01 > SYMT01 > SYMT01 > CAYQDT01. The sequence goes on along the minus strand of CAYQDT010000168.1, from coordinate 7,058 downwards.
GCACCCAGTTCGAGCAGACGGCGGTGCAGCCCCATACGCTCCGCTTCCTGGAGGAGACGCTCCCGACGCTGGATCCTGCGCGGCCGACGGTGGTATTCACCCACTTTCCGATGGGCTCGCAGACGCCGATGCGGCCGGTGAACATGGACGGGGTGCTGGAGTTCCTGAAGCCGTACAACCTCCAGGCCTGCTTCAGCGGCCATTTCCACGGATGGACGGAGCGCCACCTCGGCTCCACGACGCTGACGACGGGCCGCTGCTGCTCCTTCAGCAAGCACAACCATGACGGCAGCCCGGAGAAGGGCTACTTCCTCTGCCGCGCGAAGGAGGGAAAGCTGGCGCGCACCTTCGTGCCGGTCCGTTGACCGCCGGTCCGGGCCGGGGAGCGGAACGAAAACAGGGCGAGACGCCGGTGCGTCCCGCCCTGTTCCAGCATGGGGCCGCGCGGTGAATTACTGGCCGGCTTCCCCGGACGGCTCGCCCACGGCGGCGGCCACGACGCTCTCCGCCGACGCCGGGCCGCGCTCCCAGAGCGGGCTCTTGCCGGCCGCCACCGCCTGGAATTCCTTCGGCACCCGGTTCCGGGCATACTTCCAAATCCAGTTCCGGGTGATGCCGGCATTCAACGTCAGCCGGTCCGGCGTCCCGGTGAGGGTCCAGTCACTCGTCAACTGACGGACCCCCATCAGCCGCGCCATCATGCCGCCGACGCCCTTCGGCAGCAGGTGGGAGGTGTAGCCCTTGCTGAACCACGCCTTCCCGGAGCCGCTCACGCCATTGCCGGCCGTCCACTCGCCGCTGCCGTCCAGGTTCCCCTTGGGCCCGCGGATCCGGGCCTGGCTGACGGCCAGCTTGCCGGGCTCCACTCGAAGATCGAGCCGGGCGCTGTCCACCGGCTGCTGGGCGAACTCCGCGGGAATGTTCGGCAGGGTGAGGACGCCGCCGCCTCCGGTAAGCCGCACCGCTCCGCGCGCACCGTCCGGGCCCCAGGCCAGGTTGACGCCGGCCGTGCCATGCCCGCCCCGCACCATCCCCCGCACCTCGGGAACCAGATCCGCCGCGCGGCCCAGGTCCTCGGAAGCGAGCGCTGCCGACAGTTTGCCGCCGCTTGCGGAGAGGGTGAGCGTGCCGTCGCCGTTGAGCCGGTCGCTGCGCAGGAGCAGCTTCTGGATGGTCGCGTCCGCTCCCGCCCAGCGGTAATCGCCGGCAAACCGGGCCACCTGCAGCGCGCCGCCCGTGAAGCCGGTCTCCCTGGGCGCCAGGTACTCCGCGTTCGCGAGGTCGAAGTGGCCGGCGGCGCTCTCCAGGCCCGTCCCCGCGGTTCCGGAGAGGGTGAGGGTGCCGGAGAGCTGCCCCCCGCGCACCGTGCCCGGCAGCAGCCATGCCGCAAAGGAGGGGGAGAGAGCCGCGGACTGGAGCGCCAGGTGGAAACGCCCGCCGGAGACGTCGCCGGTTCCGGTCAGCGCTCCCTCGGGCCCCCGGGCACTCAGGTCGGTGATCCGCACCTGGTTCGCGTCCGAGGAGAAGTGGACGCTCGCCAGGTCCAGCCGGTGCGCGCCGCCGGGTCCGAACGAGAAGCGGGCGTCCCGGAGCTCCGCGACACCGCTGCGGGTGCTCAACGGGTGCTCCGAGGTTCCGGAGAGGCGAGCCGCGAGGTGATACCCCCCCACAACGATCCCTTCCGGGAGCCGGATACCGAGCCGGCCGAGGTCCTTGCCGTCCGCCGTGACCTGGAAGTCCTGACCGGCCGTCCCCCACGTGCCGCGTGCGGTGAGGGTGCCCCCGGCTCCTTGCCCTTCCAGGCGGTCGACCGTGAAACCGTTTCCGGAGTAGTGGAAGGCGGCCAGCAGGTTCCGGACGTCCAGCGGCGCGGCGCCGGCCAGGGCTAACTGCGCCCCGTTCACCTGCAGCGTGCCCTGCGCGGAGCGCACCGGGACCTCCGCGGTGCCTTCCAGGGTGCCTTCCAGATGGGCCTGCTTCAGGGAGGCTCCCTCCGGGAGCTTCACCCCGAGGGCGCGAGGATCCGCCAGGTCCGCGGCGACCCGCAGCTCATGCGCGGTGGCGGACCAGGAACCGCTAGCGGTGCCGGTGAGGCCAGCGGCGCGGAAATTTGCCTGCGCGACGCGGTAGCGGTCGCCGTCGCGGGTCACCGCCGCGGAGGCCAGCTCCACCTTGCGGGTTCGGCTGTCGCCCGTGGTCAGGTCGGCGCCGGTGAGCTCCACCGTCCCGCCGCGCAGCCAGTGCGCCGCATCGGCGAGCGGTCCCTCCCCCTGCGCCGTGACGACCAGCCGGCCGCCGTGAAGCTGAAATCCGGCTCCGTCATAGCGCGGCTGCGCGCCTTCCAGCCGGACATTCCCGGTGAAGGCGAGCGACTTCGCGTCCGCCACGTCGCCCTGGAGCTTCCCCTCGAGGGCGACCGTACCCCCCGTGAGGGGCAGGCTCGCGGGAGCGGTCCACCGGGCGAGCTGAAGGCGGACGTCCCCTTCCAGGCGCGTGCCGCGCAGACCGCCGCGCAGCGCGGCCGTTCCCTGGGGTCCCCGCAGCGAGAGGTCGGAGAGATCCCACCCGTCTGCCCGCCGCGCAAACTGCGCGGTCAGCTCCCGGGCATCCACCTGGGGCAGTCCGAGCCCGGGGAAGGCCTGCAGCAGCCGCGCGTCGGCCAGGTGGACCGTCCCGGTGAGCGCCGCCGCGTTCAGCCGGTTCAGCGCTCCCTCCAGGTGGAACTGAGCCGTGCCCGCTCCGCCCTCGAGGGCGGGCCGGTCCAGATAGCTCGCCGCGAGCGCGCCGGCGTCGGCCGTCCGGGCTTCCACATCCAGCGCCACCTTTCCGGCGCTCATCCCGCCCCGGGCGCTGGCCTGCAGGACCGGCGTGTCCAGCGTGACGCTGGGCAAGTCGAGAGAACCGTCCGCCCACCGGAACCTGGCGCCCACGCTGCGGACCGGGACGGGCCGGGCGCCGCGCCGGGGGGTGTATTCCGCGTCACGCAGCACGAAGGAGCCGGAGAGCGGGACCTGCGAAAGCCGGGCGAGGGGACTCTCGAAGCCGAAGTCGGCCTCGAAGTGGCCGCCGTGCAGCTCCTCGAGGGCGGTGGGGGGCATCGCGGGGATGCTCCGCCAGTCTTCCGTCACCAGGTGGAGCCGGGAGGCCACGGTGGGGTTGGCCCCGTAGCCCAGCCGGAGATCCCCCGCGGCGTGAAACGTCGGAGAGCGGAGCTCGAGGTTCGACACCGTCAGCGCGCCGGCAGTGTGCCGGAAGGCGCCGCGGGCCTCCTGGATAGGCACAAAGAACATGGAGCCGTTCGGGAGCGCCGAGTGCCCGCCGAGGCGGAAATCCCGCGCGTCGAAGGTGCCCTCCGCCCAGAGCCGGGACGGATCGGCGGTCGGCGCGCCCAGCTTGAACTCCAGCGTGCCGCTGGACGTGGGGGACATGGTGGGCACCCACTTCCAGAGGGCCGCCTCCGGGATCGCCCGGCGCAGCGACTTGAGGTCCTTCACCACGGCCGCGCCGCTGGCCCGGTACTCCCCCGGATGTCCGGGCTGGTCATCCGTGAGGGTCAGCCCGCCGTTCAGGGTGAGGCCGTCTGTCCGCGCCTGAATGTTGGAGAGGGTGAGGCGGTGCGCGGAACGGCGCGCATCCCCTTCCAGATGGGAGACGTGGACCGTTTCGCCGCCCGCCTGCGGCTGGAACTGGAGGTCCCGCACCTGGATGCGGCCGTCGGCCGTCGCCTCGCGCAGGTTGCCGACGCGCCCGTCGGCGGCAAAGCGGATCTGCGCGTCCCGCGCCTGCCAGCGGCCGTTCAGCATGCGGCGGAACGCCAGCAGCTCCCCGACCTGCGCGACGGCGGCAGGCGTTTCCGCCCGGACCCGGCCGTCCACGTGGAACCGGCCTTCGGTGAACGGCTTTCCGCCGGGGGTGCGGACGGTTCCGCCGCCCGTGAGGTCGAGCCCGGGGCCGCGGACCTCGACGTCGGAGAACCGGGCGCCCGACGGGCTCCAGTCCAGGTTGGCGCTCGCCTCTTTCCAGGGAAACCGCCCGCCGTCTCGCTCCAGCGAGCCCCGGTCCACATGCAGCTTCCCGCGCACGGCGCGGAGCGCGCCCTGCTGCGCGTCCACCCACAGCTCGCCGGTCACGCTCCCCTTCATGGCCCAGTCCGCCGGAATTCCGAGCTGGGGTGCCAGGCGGGCCAGCGCCATGTCCTTCACCCGTACCGCCAGATCCGTGGCGCTCTGGGTCACCCCCACGCGGCCGCTCGCCTCGAACCGGCCGCCCTGATAGACGGCGCCGCCGTCCTTCAACTGGAGCGCGTCCCGGGTTCCGGAGCCGTCCACGTGCAGCCCGGCCAGCGTGATGCTGGCGCCGGTCCAGCTCGCGGCCCGGCCGCGGTAGTGGAAGTCCGTATTGGTGAGCGCCAGGTCGCCGTTGATTCCGGAGGCGAACCAGACGTCCGGCCGGCCCGGCCGGCCCGCCATGCGGATGGCGGTATCGCGGAGACCGAAGTGGGAGATGCCGGAGCGGGAGAGGGAGAGCACCTGCGCCGTCCACGGCTCGGGCGCCGCGCCGGTGCTGCCCGGGCTGACCACCAGACGGGCGCCGTCCAGATCCACCCCGTGGACCCGGATTCGCCGGGCCGTCAGCAGGCCCCACCAATCGAGGGAGACCCGCAGGTGGTGCGCGGTGAGCGGATCGTCGATCTCATGCGGCGCCCGCTCGACGCGCAGCTCGTCCACCCACATCCCGGCCGGGGTCACGTGCAGCGCGCCAAAACGGACGGGCCGTCCCAGCGCCGCCTCCAGCCGGCTCTTCAGGATCACCGGAAGCTGCTGCTGCAGGAGAGCCTGGAGACGAAGACCGCCCACCGTCATACCGGCGCCGGCGGCGCCGGCCAGCAGGACCGCCGGCCATCGCTTTCCAAGCGTAAATCGTACGGAATTTCGCATTCAGCCTCGAGCGGCACAAGAAAATGGCGACCAAACAGCGACGCCATTTCGGGGGCCAAAACCGGAGAGGGAAAGAAGGCAAGTAGCTTTCAGACCCGGACCCGCTGGTTCTGGTTCCCTGGAGATTCAGCGGCGGTTCAAATGCGGACCGCTGCCCCCGTCAGGCAGATACTCGGCACCGGTCCGGGCACCAGGCAGCGGCAAAAAAGGTGATTTTCAAACGCCGGATGGGTTATCCAGGGGGTCGCTTTCCGTCACCAAAAGCGCATGGGTGCTCCACCGGAAGACATACAGGAGCCTGGAATTCAAGCAACCATTTCAGCGCGGGGGTGCGGCCGGTTGACCCGTCATCCCGCCGCGAATTCCGAGCGGTTTCGAGGAGGGCTCCACGGCTGACGGAGGGTCCGAAGCGGCGTCGGAGGGTCTCATCGGCGGTCTGCAGGCAGGCTGCAGCGGTCACGCGGAGAGGCGCACCCGCGGCAAGGGTCCGGCGGCGCGCCGTGCATGGGGACCGGGCTCATCCGGGCGATCGAGGCCGTTCGGACGATCGATGCCATCCGGTCCACCCAAGCCTCGCAGAGGCGCCGGAAGCAGGGCCGATGCCGCGAGCACGTTTCCCTGCCGGTATGTCTGGGGAGGGAGTTGGAGGCGGAGGAGCGTTTGCCGGTCCGCGGGCGAGGCCGGCGGGAGTGGCCAAAGTGGACGGAGCGAGGCGGGAGCGAAATCAGCAAACAGGTGCTGGAACTCAGTCGCAGCAAGCGTCTTCCTGCTGAGGGGAGTGCCGCGGACAGGCGTCCGTCATATAGACGCGCCCCCACTGGACAATGCTGTCGATCACGGCATACAGCGCCTTGCCCTTATCCGTGAGCTCGTACTCCACCCACGGCGGGATCGTGTTTTTGATCTCGCGGACGAGGATCCCTTGCTCCTCCAGGGAGCGGAGCCGGCAGCAGAGGGTGCGGGAGGAGCAGGCACCGATGGCCCGACTGAGTTCGTTGAAGCGCTTGCGGCCGCCCATGAGCTGCCGGATGACATGCAGCGTCCACTTCCCATTGAGCAGGTCCATCGTGGCTGCGACGGGACAGTGGATATCCTCTTCGCCCTCGCCAAAAGAATGTGCTGACATCGGCAACGCCCTCCCGTAACTATTCTACCTACTGTGCTAACAAGTAGCAAATGCCTCGGAAAAGAGGGTGGTGTCGGTCCTGCCTACACTTTACAAAATACACTACGTGCGTGTATAATTCACGTGTCGGGATGAAAGCGCTCCGAGACCCCCGTCCCTTGCCGGGCGACGGGCGGGCAGCCGCTGACACCCGGCCAGCTTGGTAAGGAGGCTCGGAATGGCCACGGTGCAGCGCAGCGAAGCAGAAGTGAGCCGGCTCGTGAACGATAATCGCAAGCTGGTGGAATATATGGTGAACCGCTACCTCAAGCGGTATTACGTCGGCAATATGGAGCGGGACGATCTGGTCTCCTGGGGGATGATCGGCCTGGTGAACGCGGCGCGGGCGTACGACCCGGCGCGGAGCGCCTCCTTCTCCACCCTGGCCTGCCGGGCCATCGAGCGGATGATCATCCGCGGGGTGAATCGGGAGTGGCGGCCGGACCGGGAGCAGTCCACGGTCAGCCTGGATGTCCTGATGAAGGGCAGCGCCGGCGAGTCGGGGGACGACCGGTTTGTGGACCAGGTCCCCGCGGACGAGAACGTCGAGCGCAGTCTCCTCAGCACGGAGCGCCAGGTGGCCGTGAAGGCCGCGCTGGAGACCCTGGAGCCGGAGCAGAAGCGGCTGATCGAGCGCCACTACTTCGAGGATGAGCCGGTCGAGAAGATCGCGAAGGACCTGGGCCTCTCCCGGCAGGGCGTTTATTCCCGCGAAAAGGGGATCTTCAAGCAGCTCCGCGAGGCTCTTGCGGACTCCCATGCGATGGCGGTGTAGGGCGGCGGACGGCCGCGGAATCGAACCGCGTGGGCCGTCCCGGAGGTCCGGCGGCGATGGGGCGGGGCGGGGGAAACCCCGCCCCGTTTTCTCGTACGCCCCACCGCAGGCGCAACCCGGGCGCGCGGCAGCCACGGTTCCTCGTGCGCCGTCCCTGGGGCCGGATCATTCGGCGCGGAGA
>CAYQDT010000167.1:0-7317 GCA_964416225.1 uncultured bacterium | reverse complement strand
CACCGAGGCGCCCGTTCCCCACCGCCAGGGCCTCCACCCACCGGGCCGCCGGCCGGCGGTACCAGAGGGAGAGGGGCTCCTCCGGCGCCGCGGCGGAGCCCGTCAGCTTCGGCTCGGCGATCTCCTGCGCCGCGGCGAAGAAGGGGCAGCTCATCATCAGGGCTCCGAAGAGGGCCATGAGGCTCCAGGTGCTGCGCGTCGGCATGCTCTTACCTCTTTTATTGGAACGGGCGCCGCGTTTCGGAACGGCGCCGGCAAGTCAGTCCAGGCACGCCGGGCGCGCCCGGAACCCGGACGCTACCCGCCGGGCGAGTCCCAGGCGCGGTACCGCTCCCGATCCGCCGCGCTGAGCTCCCGGGACGGCGGTACCGGGCGGTACGGCGTCCGGTCCGGAGTCCGGGTAAAGATCCCGAACATCGGCACCGCCAGCCGGTCCTGGTGGTTGAGGGGCGGCAGCCCCAGCAGGAGCTCGATGGTGCGCAGCAGGCTGAGCTGATCGTACCGCTCCGACACGAACGCGCCACGCCGGACATACGGACCCGCCGCCAGGCACACGGAGCGCGTGGCATCCACGTGATCCGGACCATCCTGCGCGTCATCCTCCGTCACGAGGATGAGGCTCTGCTTCCAGATCTCCGGCTGGGCGGCGATCGTCTCGATGATCCGCCCCAGAGCGGCGTCGTTCTGAGCGACGAGCTGCTCCGGCGGCAGGTTCGCGGGATTCGTTCCGCCCGTGTGATCGTTCGGCAGCCAGATATACTGCAGGCGCGCTACCTGACGGCGCCGGAGCTGGCGCTGGAAATCGTCCCGCCACGCGCGGGCCCGATCCAGGTCGGAGTAGCCCAGATCCCAGGAGCGGTAATCGAACGCGTAGTGGGAGAGATACTCCGCCAGCTTGCGCCGGAGCCCGGGACGGCCGGCCAGCGCGTCCCGCAGCGTCCCGTCCCCGGTGAGAAACTCGGACAGGTGCTGCGTGAAGACCGGATCCTCCAGCAGTTTCTCGGCGTCTTGCGGCGTGTCGGCTCGCCCGGCATACGCATGCGCGAACTGGTAGAAGTACGCACCGCGATCCGTCCGCGTGGCCAGCTCCATCGAGCGGGCGTAAAACTTCCGCGCCGGCTCACTATCCCGGCCGAGCTCCTCCTGCAGGAGCCTCCAGGCGCGGGTGTAGAGGTAATAGTTCTCGCCGAAGATACGGAAGTCGACTCCCCGCTCCCGCAGCCGGTCCCAGAGGTAGGCGGGCGACGTCACCGCGGGCACGGTCCCGAAGGGATAGCCGCGGTACTTCCCGGAGTAGCGGGTGTTCCCCAGCCACTGCAGGAAGGGGCTCGCGTAGCCGCTCGTGGTGTAGCTGTGTCCGAGGACGCTGATCTCCCCGTTCACGAAATAGTGGTCCAGGGTCACGAAGCGGCGCGCCAGCTCATGCCCGTTCGGCGTCACGTCGCGGCCGAAAAGCGTGAGAAACGGATCGCGCTCGCCCCGGGGAAGGTCGCCGAGAATCTGGTCGTAGCTCCGGTTCTCCCGGACGATGTAGAAAACGTACCGGATCGGCGGCGCGTTCGGCGCGCGCGGCGCGAGGCCGGGCGCCGCCTGGGAGACGCGGCGCGTCCACGCACCCAGGCGCCGGGGGATCTCCCGCAGCGGGATCCGGGCCAGTGCGCCGTGGAGCAGCGTCAGCACGTACTGCGGCCCGCCCAGCTCTTCCCGCGGCTGCGGGCCGTCCACGTTCGGGCGCCGGCTCCGGACCCCCTTCGCGCTGAGCACCAGCAGGCGGGTCCGATCCGCCAGCAGGCGGGTCGGATACCAGCCGGTGGGAATATAGCCACGGGTCTTCCCGCTCCGCTCGTCGATCACGGCCACCGCATTGTGGTTCGCCAGGGAGACGTAGAGCCGCTCTCCGGCGGCGACACACGCCACCGGTGCCTTCCCGAAGCCCCGCCCGCGCTCGTCCAGGCGGATCGTGCGGACGACCTCGTCCCGGCCGGCATCGATCACCGAGAGATCGTCCGACCCGCTATTCACCACGTAGATCCGGGTTCCGGCCACCGCCAGATCCTGCGGCGTCCGGCCGACCCGGATCGACCGAACCGGCTGGAGGGATCCGTCGAAAACGTGGACCCGGTCCTCGCCCAGGACCAGCGCATACAGCTTCCCGCCGACCCGGCGCACCGCGTACGGGAAGTAGCCGACGCGGGCGTCCGCTTCGATCGTCCCGGTCCCCACGTTGAGGAGGCTCAGGCGCCCCTCGCCGTACCGGCCCTGGTCGTACTCCGCCGGCGTGGGGCTGGCCGCGAGGCTGACCACGGCGAGACGGCCGGCATCCGCGGGCGCGAGGCCTCCCGTGTACTGTCCCGGAAGCTCGTACGTGCGCACCACCCGGAACGTCCGGTCGATCTGGTAGACCTTGCGCGAGTAGCCGCCGCTGACGTAGAGATAGCCGTTCTGGACCACCGCGCTGGGGAAGAGCGAGTCGAAATGGAGGACCCGCTCGAGCTGTCCGGTCTCCGGATCGACGATCGAGACCTCGGACTTTTCGCGCCGTGCGTCGTAGTAACCGGTGTTGAGCACCACCACCTTGCCGGCGAAGGCGACCGCCTCGAACGGCAGCCGCCCGACCGGGGTCAGCGCTCCGGCCGGGGCGAGCTTCCAGCCGTTCGGCAGGGCGACGGTGCCGGCGCCCGCTGGGAGACCGCGGTCGCCCCGGCGGGCATGGCGCAGTGCCGCTTCATAGGGAGCCCGCTTGCGAGCCTCCCAGAGCTCCCGGTTGAGCCGCTGCTCCTGTCCCGCTTCGTCCGGCTCGACCTCTCGCGGCGCGGGGCGCTGCGCGGATGCAAAGGGTGCCAGCGCCACGGATACCAGCAGCGCCACGGCCAGGAACGCTCGACGTTTCTTCATTCCTATCCTCGGTCCATCGCTCACCATCCCCTCTTCGGGTCAGCAGGCGCCGCTTCCTCTACGCCCGGGCACGGGACCCCGCGCCGGCGGCGCGTCCGTACCGATCGCTTCGTGTTTGCGGCGAACTTTCCGGCGGTATTCGTACACCTGTCCCGCAACTCACGGCGGCGCCGGACGTCGAAATCACCACTTCCGGCGCGGCCGGGCTTCAACACGATCCATGACGGTTCTCCGAGACCCCGGGGAAGGGAGCGGTGGTTATGCACGAACCGCACGCCGGGAAAACCAGCTGGCTCGAACGACTTCGAAGGCGGCAGGAGCTCCGAAACGCCGGGCGGCACCTGCTGGAATGCGGCACCTCTCGCGCCGCACGGCTCGGCGGCGCCCGCATGGTGGCCGAGGCGCTCGCGCTCCCGCGGGGGATCGAGCTGGACGAAAGCCTCTGCCGGCGTGCCGGCATCCCGCTGGATATGCTCGATGAGCTGCGGGAGGCGGCCGGCGAACCGCATTAGCTCCGGGCCGGCGACGTGCGCCGGCGCTCACCGGCAGGTGCTGCCCCGAAACCGCCGCGACCGACCGGCAGGGCAGCGATCACCGGGAGGAGCGCGCCGGCTTTTCGCCCGGTCACTGCCACTCCGCGCGGCGGATATCCGGCTGCGCCGCGAGCCAGGCATCCAGGGAAGTCCGGGTCACGCTCTGCGGCAGGTGGACCCGGAGGTGGAGGACGGCGAGGCCGTCCGAGGCGGTGCCCGTGAGCCATTCGAGGGCTTCCACGGAGACCCCCTGCTGCTCCAGCCCGGCGAGAAGCGGGGCAAGCAGGTCGTAACGGCGTGCCAGGGTGAGTACCAGGATCCGCTTCACGCGCAGCCAGCGGTCCTCCGCGAGGCGGAGCCAGCGATTCACGCCGAACACGAGCAGGGCCGCCACCAGGGCGATCTCCTCGAGCTGCTTCCCGGCCGCGATGCCCATTCCGATTCCCGCGACGACCCAGATTCCCGCGGCGGTGGTGAGCCCGCGGACCGTTTCACCGGCGCGAAAGATCGCCCCCGCGCCGAGGAAGCCGATGCCGGTGACGATCTGTGCTGCGATGCGGGTGGTCTCCGCTCCGTCCGACATGTGGATGGAGCAAAGCGTGAACAGCGCGCTGCCGGCGCAAACCAGCATGTGGGTCCGCAGCCCGGCCGAGCGCTCCAGGCGCTCCCGCTCGATCCCGATGAGCGCTCCTGACGCCAATGCCAGGAGCAGTTTCACGAGCATGTCTCCCACGATGCTGCCGCTCTTTTCGAATCGCCTCGCCGGATGGTAGCCGGGGCGCGGACCACTCGGGTGCCGCAGGCTCCACTCCTTCTCTTACTCCCGCCCACCGGCAGGTCCCTGCTTCACCTTCCAACCGGGGTCCGCACGGGGAGCCGCTGACCATCACCACCGCGCCGTCCCCGCCGGTGCGTGGCGGTACAGCCGGTACGAGAATCCGCAGAAAAGGCCGCTGCCTCGGGAGCATTCCAATCCCGAGGCAGCGGCCTGTGCCTTTCCAGCGGGCCGGGCCCGCGCCACTCGCGCTACAGCTTGCGGGCGCCGTGCTCCTGCGGATCGAATCCTGCCGGCCAGCGGGTTGCCTGGTCGTAATAAGCGTCCTTCAGATCGACGGCGGAAAGGATCGTGCCGGTAAAGTCCGCGCCGTAAAGGACGGTCCCGCGCAGGTTGGCGCCGCGCAGCGCCGCGCCGCGGAGGTCCGTGGAGCTCAGCACCGCCCCTTGCAGATCTGCCATCGTGAGGTCCGCGCCGCGCAGATCCGCCTCGCGGAGGTCCGCCTGCTGAAGGTTGGCCCCGCGCAGGTTCGCCTTCCAGAGATCGGCGCCCCGGAACTCCGCGTCCGGAAGCACCGCGCGCGTCAACTGGGCGTTGCGCAGACGCGGCTTGACCGGCGCCGCCTCCCCCGAGCGAAAGAGGACGGCCCCGTTCTGGTTCCTGATCACCATCGTAGCAGCTCCTGATTGCGTTCCAGCTTTTGACTGTTTTTCGTCCAACGATACTTAGTGATTACGTAGTAAATCGCTCTTTGTACCTTGAACCGTTTTTATCACACAAGCTGAACATCCCGCGAGGCAAGCTACCTTAAAAAAAACGCTCGTTTCCGGTCGAGATCACGCCCGGTGCAGGTGCGCACCCCGCGCAGCCGCTGCGGCGGCGCTCTCCACGCCCGTGCACGCCCGTGGAGGTGGCGATCGACAAGGTGCTCCGAGAATCGGACGGCACCGCCGCCCGCGCGCTCGGATCGCCGCGCCCGCCGGCGATCGGAATCCGGGAGCATGGCCGTCGAGCAACCGGCGCGTCGCAGCGTCATCCTGCGCGATTCCCGTTCCCGGCCGGACGCGGGACCCGGCGGCGTCCAACCGCGATCGACCGGAGCCGGCTCCTCGCCAGGAAGTTGCGGCCATCGCGTGGCTGCCGCATCCGTATGCTCGAGGCAGACCGGCAGCCGGGCCGGGCGGCGATGGGAACAAAGGAGCGGCGGCAAGGGCGTGCGGCCCTGCGCCGGAGAGCCTCCGGTGCGACCGGAGTGCGAGAATTCGCATCCCGGCGGGGGCTACGGGTAGAGGATGAGCACCGGTTTTTCGCGGGCTTCCACGGTCACCTGACCCTCCCGCACGGAAAGCGGGGCTGCGACGCCGTCCGGACGGTCGCTGGCGAAGTCCACCCGGAGGGCCGTTTTAGCGTCGATGGGCACGGCCACCTCCGGCACGCGCGTATCCGCGAGGCCGCGGCCGGGCCTCGACTTCCGGCGCGACCGGTCCGGCGTCCCGACTTCCTTCACCCTCTGTTCACTTTTGCCGGGAAGCAGGGTGGGGAATAACCATGATGGCGCCCCGCGCTCCCATTCCGGCAGCCGCATCCCTCCGTCCGTCACTGAACGGCGGCGCCGGATCCGTCATTACCTGCACCGGTCCCCGAGCGCTGCCGGCCCGGTGTGGCCAACCTGAAGTTCATGCCAACCACAAGCAGTACCGTGCGGCATCCCCGCTGGCCGCTGATTTCGCTCACCGCGGCGGCCCTGGTCGCCGGAGTCCTGGCGGGCTCGCGGACCGACGCCCAGGACCGCAGCCGGACGGTCCGGCTCGCCGGTCACGTCCCTCACCCCACAATCTTCACCCGCCGGTTAGGCGCCGTGGCCGCGGCGGAGCCTGTCGAGCTGGCTCTCACGCTGCCGCTGCGGCGCACCGCCGAGTTGAACGCGCTGCTCGCCCGGCTGTACGACCCGGGCGATCCGCAGTACCACCACTTCCTCACCACGCCGGAGTTTGTGGAGCGCTTCGCTCCCACACCCGCGCAGTATGAGGCGGTGGCACGGTTCGCCCGGGAGCGCGGGCTGACGATCACGCAGGCCCATGCCAACCGCCTGCTCCTGGATGTTGCGGGACCGGCGGCCGTGGTGGAGCGCGCCTTCTCCACCCGCCTCTCGCGCTTCCAGGATGCCGGCGGCCGGGTCTTCCGGGCGCCGGAAGCGGAGCCTGCCATCCCCGCCTACCTGGCCGGCACGCTCTCCGGCGTGGTCGGGCTGGACGATCTCGGACGGCGCCGCCCCCACCTCCGCAGGCGGGACGGAGCAGCCGGGGCGCGGGTCCAGTCTCGGGCCCAGACACCCGGCACCGGACCCGGCGGGGGCCTCGCTCCGTCCGACATCCGCGCGGCCTATAAACTGGCCGGAACGTCGCTGAACGGCACCGGGCAGACCCTGGCGCTCTTCGAGCTGGACGGCTACCTGAGCACCGACATCAGCACTTATGAGAATACGTTCGGGCTGGCGCACGTACCGCTGCAGAACATCCTGATGGACGGGGTGTCCGGCGCCGCCGGATCCGGGTCGGACGAGGTGACGCTGGATATCGAGCTGCAGATCGCCCTGGCACCCAATGCCGGCAAGATCATGGTCTACGAGGGCCCGAACACGAATGCGGGCGTCCTGGACACCTACAATCAGATCGCCGTCGATAACGCGGCAAAAGCGATCAGCACGTCCTGGGGCCTGCCGGAGACCCAGAGCAGCAGCAGCGCCATCCAGAGCGAGGCGGCGATCTTTCAGCAGATGGCCGCTCAGGGACAGTCCATGTTCGCCGCCTCCGGTGACCAGGGAGCCTACGACGACGGGCATCATCTCACGGTCGACGACCCGGCCTCGCAGCCGTACGTGACGGGTGTCGGCGGGACCATGCTGAGCACCAACGGCGCGGGAGGGAGCTGGCAGGGGGAGACCACCTGGAACGACGGCTCGCCTTCCAAGGGCGGGAGCGGCGGCGGGATCAGCACCGTCTGGCCTCTCCCGAGCTATCAGAGCGGCGTGGTCTCCGGCGCCTCCCAGGGCTCCACCACCCGGCGGAACGTGCCCGATGTGGCGCTGAACGCGGAGCCGAACACCGGCTACGC